>JBNMLW010000009.1:0-12675 GCA_050875025.1 Alphaproteobacteria bacterium | reverse complement strand
TGGTTATTGTTGGAAGAGGCCGACATTTTGCCGGAATCATCTCTCATATCTTTGCATGACATAAATCTGTACTCCTAAAAAAATTAACACGTTGGTCACGTTTTAGATTTAGGAGCTGCAAACGCAAAAACAATAGAACCTAGCCAAAGATATATTATGCTATCTTTGAAAATTGCGGGATTTAAATACCCCGTCTTCAAATCCCTGAATCTCCGGATTTTCATCTGCCATATCCAGCCTTTTCAGGGCTATGGCGGCATATTCTTTCTCGCGCTCAATGCCAATAAATTTGCGCTTGAGTTTTTTGGCGGTTACCGCGGTGGTGCCGGAGCCCAAAAACGGATCAAAGACCAAATCTCCGGCATTGCTGGAAGCCAAGATCAGTTTGGCAATCAGTTTTTCGGGCTTTTGGGTCGGGTGGTTGGTGTTTTCCGGCATTGACCAAAACGGAATGGTGATATCTGTCCAGATATTTGACGGCGAAGTCAGCCGCAATTTTTTTCCGTCTTCTTCCTGCCAGTCTTTGGGATTGCCTTTTTTATCTTTATACGGCGCCAACACCGGACGTTGGATTTTTACGGCGTCAAGGTTAAAGGTATAATCTTTGCTTTTGGTAAAAAACCAAATATCCTCTAGGCAGTTTTTCCAGTTATTGAGGGCGCCGCGCCCTTTTTCCCGCTCCCAGGAGATGCGGTTTTGCAAAATAAAATACTTGGCGGCAGCCTCCGGTATAAACAGTGAGGTTTTCCAGTCAGAACAAATATAAACCGAGGCATTATCTTTTAGCAGTCGCACGGTTTTTTGCAGCCATTCATCAAGCCACTTTAGATATTCTTCAGCCTCCATTTCCCGAAAATGGCGGGTCGAAAATTTTTGCGTCAAATTATAAGGCGGATCAACAACCATTAAATCAACGCACTTATCCGGCAGCAAATCCATCGCTTTGAGGCAGTCAGCCAGAATTACCTGATTTTCTGCCTCGTTCAGCGTAAGTTTCTTTTGCGGTTGCAGCGCCTGAGAAACATAGAGAGCTGCCTCTATGCAAGACAGCTCTATGGTTCTGTTTCTTGATGCTTTGGCTTTTTTCTGAGCCACCTTAATCTTCTCCGAACTTATTGTCCAACAGTTTTTCCAAAGCCGCCATAGCCTCGGCGCCCTGATTGCCGGAGCAGGTAACTTTGATGGTTGTTCCTTTGGATGCTGCCAGCATCATCAATCCCATAATTGAGCATCCGCTCACAGTTTGTCCGATTCTTTCAACTTCAACCGTGGCGTCAAAAGGCTCTACAGTCTTCACAAAAGCCGCGGCGGCGCGGGCATGCAGGCCTTTTTTATTTTTGATTTCCAAATCTTTGGTGATTGCTTCGCTCATAATTATTGCCCCAACAGCTGAGATGCCACGTTAATGTACTTTTTGCCGGCTTCCTGCGCGCCTTCAACCGTGCTTTTCAGGTCTTTTTCTTTGCGCAAAGAGGCAATTTTAATCAGCATCGGCAGGTTAACACCGGCCAAAATCTCAACTTTGGCACGATCCATAATCGAGATTGCCAGATTAGACGGAGTTCCGCCGAACATATCTGTCAAAACAACTACCCCGCTGCCGTCATTTACATTTTCTACTTTTTTAAGTATTTCAGCGCGGCGCATTTCCATATCATCTTCCGGTCCGATGCATACGGTGGCAATTTGTTCTTGTTTTCCGACAACATGTTGCATTGCGGCAACAAATTCATCTGCCAGATTGCCGTGAGTTACCAGTACTAATCCAATCATTTTTCAGTTCACCTTAATTATTTTGTTCCGTTAGCCCAGATTTTTACGGCGCCGAATTGCTTGAGCAACTCATCGCGGCTTTTGGCTTTGACCAATTCATCAGCGCGGGTCGGTTTGCCTTCAAAAACAATATCTTCAACATTATCAACCGGCACGCCGTAGACACGCTCTACCATCTTTCCTTTGAGTTCCACAATCATTACAAACTCAGATTCGGCCAATGGTTCAACCGTTTCTTCATTGATATTGTCAAGGCGCACGGCCAAATGGGCATCACGTTTCAGCAGGGCGGTCTTTTTGCCGTCAAACTCCAAAACCGGATTATCGGGAGTGCCGTCTCGAGCATCAATAAATATAGCCAGCTCGCCGTATTTATTTTCGATAATCTCATAAAAATCCTGTTTCTCAATCAGAGTATAGTATTGTGTTTCCATAAGTATTTGCCTCTGCGGTTGCATAAAATCTTTCATTATGCTATAACAATAAACCCAAAGTGTCAATTTAGAGTTAAGAAAGTAAGGCTTATATGGAAAAAACCGCCCTCAAATTTGTCTGGCATTATATAAAAATATTTAAATGGTTTTTTATTTTGATGATGGCGGTTTTGGTATCGGGGCAGGTTTGCCGGCAGTTTGCTCCTTACTACCTTTCCCGCCTATATGACGCGGTATCCACATATACCGATTCTGCCGCCGCCTGGCAGAGTATAATGTTTTATATCTTTATGGCTTTTGTGTTGCAGCTTGGCGGCGCTCTGATCGCCAATAGCAATTTCCTTTTGGTGGCAAAAATTGTTCCTCAGCTCCGCACCATTGTGGTGAGAGATACGTTTGATTATGTGAACAGCCATTCAATCGCCTTTTTTACCGAGGAGATGGCCGGCAATATCTCTAACAAAGGTCAACAATTGCAAAACGGCGTATGCGATTTGGCCGAACACTGCATAGATGCCGGTTGGGCTTATTTCTATATTATTGTCGGGCTGGTGATTCTCAGTTCGGTGAGTATTTGGCTGGCGCCGGTGTTTTTGCTTTGGGCGGTCTTGGTTGTGTGCATAGGTTTCTTTTTGGGGCGCCGGCTTAATGCTCTTTCTAAAGCCACCAGCGGGGAGCAGAGCCGCGCCAACGGTATGATTGTGGATCTCGCCAATTACAGCGAAATCAAAAGTTTTGCCAATTTTAAGTTTGAACGGCTCAATCTGCTCAAGGCTTTACGCTTGTTGCGCAAAACCGAAAACAAAGAGCAGTTTGGCCACGGCCTGATAATTCTGACGCAGCAAGCGGTGGTAGTCATTTCTTTTTTCAGCTTTATACTTTATGGAATATGGCTGTTTGGCAGGGGAATTTTGGGCGCGGCTGATTTTATTTTTGTGTCTACGCTGTTTATGACTATGAGCAACACAATTTTCAGTATCTCTTGGCATTATAACGGAATATTGCGGATTTTCGGCCGCATAACTTCAGCGCTTGATACCTTGGCTGCCGATCCTGAAATTGTCGATTCTCCGCATGCCCGCAGGCTAAACGCCAAAAAGGCGGCTGTTTCTTTTTGCAATGTCGGTTTTGCCTACAAAGACAATCAGCCGATTTTCCGGAACCTTAATCTGGAAATTAAAGCCGGAGAAAAAATCGGTTTGGTTGGGGCATCAGGTGCCGGCAAATCCACATTTATTAAGCTGCTGTCACGGTATTTTGACGTCAAATCCGGCGCAATCCTCATTAATGGAATGGATATCCGCAGCGTTACTCAAGATTCGCTGCACAAAAGCATTGCCACCATTCCGCAGGATGTATGCCTTTTTAACCGCAGCCTTTATGACAATATTCGCTATGGGCGCACCTCAGCTACTCCGCAAGAAGTTTTTGCCGCCGCCCAAAAGGCCTCTGCAGATGAATTTATCCGCCGTTTTCCGGATGGGTATAATACCAAGGTCGGAGATCGCGGCGTGATTTTGTCCGGCGGCGAGCGCCAGCGTATTGCTATTGCCCGAGCCGTGCTGAAAAATGCTCCGATTCTTATTTTTGATGAGGCTACTTCTGCCCTGGATAGTGAAAACGAAAAACATATTCAGGATTCGTTGTCCAAACTCATGAAAGGCAAAACCGTAATTGCTGTTGCGCATCGCCTTTCTACTTTGCGCGAGATGGATCGGATTCTGGTCTTTGATAAGGGCAAAATTGTTGAGGAAGGTACTCATGATGAGCTTTTGCGCCGGGGCGGCAAATATGCCAAACTCTTCAAAATGCAGTCCGACGGTTTTGTAAAGTAATTATTTGTACCCCAAAATCTCATCCAAAAACGGAATGTATTTCCTATAAAAAGCAAAACATAAATATTTTGAAGTTTCCCAATGCATTATAGCTATTATTAGCGCAAAAAAAAGAGGCAGACATATATAAAATTCAAAAGACTGTAAACGAATAATTATCGGATTTCTCTGCAATCGCCGGGGACAGAGTGCAACAGCCCAAAATTCAATCCCCACCAAACAAAAGTATATTCCAAAAAAAATATCGAAAGGAACCAAAGTGGTAAGACTAATTGGAATGGTATAGAAAAATACTAGAGAAGCTATACAGATTAATGCAATTATGAAAATCATTGCATTTAGTATTTTATCTATAAGCCAAGCCAATCTGCTCTTAAAGCTCATTTTAGTTCCTTTCGATTCTTTTCAAGATTTACAGTTGGTTCAGATAATTAAAAATAGCGGCGCCACCATCTTTGCTCCTCTTCGTCCTTATTAAAATAGGGCGACGCACCGTTGTAAAGGGCATTTATGCCTTTTTCAACAGTAGCGGACGTTGCTTCGCGTTTTAGCGGTTCAGTATATCCCCGTCCAAACAATTTGTTTCCGGTATAAGTGCCAGCAGCGGCGCCAATAGCGTTCAAACCAATATTTTTGCCGTATTCATTTAAAGAATTTTGTTCCGTGTCGCCAATTCCATAAGCAACCCCATTAGCCAGATTATTATACATTCTTCCGGCTGCCCGCATTGCCAGCGGAGCTTTTTTGGCTACTGAAAACAATTTTCCCAAAGGATTGGTTGGCAAAGAACTGATAGTTTCTATTGCGGCGCTGGTCAAGGGCATATCTTCTCTTCCTTTGTTGAGAGATGCGCGGCGGTAATCTCTTCCTTCTTGATAACCGCGTTGCATTGCTTCCCAAGTACTTTCTTGCGGTGCCGCGACATTAAACCCTAGTTTGTTTAATCCTCGCATTCCCGCATTGGCAACACCATATCCCAATCCATCAAGGGCGCCTTCAATTTCATCAACAAAACCTAAAGATAATCCGTTTAATGCCGCTGAAGCCAATTGTTCGCTTTTTCGCAAGGCATTATCAAAAGTGCTTGCTTGGGTCTGCGGTTGATTAGTTGGCGCGGCAGGTTGGTTATTGCTTAAAGAGGTTGAAGCGTTGCTGTTGTTTATATAATTATTGGCGGCATTGCCAAATGTTCCATAGTTATTGTTCCCATAAAGATTGTTTTGTGAGGCAGTATTTGTTGGCTGATTGCTGTCCCATATCGGATGGTCAGTTTCATTCATATCTTTATCCATGTAATAATAAGGTGATTTTCCTTTGCCGACATCGTAGCTGTTTCTTTTGATTGGCATTTTGCCGTCGAGCATGCCGCCAACCAGCTCTCTGGTAGAAAGGTTTTGCCAATTTGAAGGGTGGTATTTTCTTCGTTCTTCATCATCCCAATAGTTCATGTATAATCTCCATTTAGGTTAAATAAAAATGCGCGCGTGAAATGCGCGTATAGATATATACAATAAACGTATCTTTAAAGTCAATATAAAACGAAATATGTATTTTAAATACGTAAATAGTACTATATGTTTTAAGCAGCCTTTTTTGAAGCTTCTTGAGGGGAGAAGAATAGAGATTCGTTGCGCAAAGAGGCAAACAGTTCCGGATCCGTAGTTGTAATCCACGCCTGTGTGCCCAGAGTTTTGATTTTTTCCAACAGAGCCTCTTTTTTGAGCTCGTCTAAATGCGCGGCCACTTCATCAAGCAACAGCACCGGAGCAAAACCCTTGTGCAGGGTCTGGCACTTGGCTTGCGCCAATATAATGCTCACCAGCAAAGATTTTTGTTCGCCGGTAGAGCATAATTCCGCCGGCATTTTTTTCTTGCGGTAAAATACTTTAAAATCTGTGCGGTTTACGCCGTCTATAGAATCATTATACTGAACTTTGCGGCGCTGAGAGGCCAGCAGCTGCCGATACCTGTCTTCCGCTTCAATGGCCGGCATTGTATCAAGCATTTTTTCAACAATACCGTCAAGCTCCAGCCGCACGCTGGGAAACACATCATCCGGTTCATGCTCAATAAAGGTGTTCAGTCGGGCAATTTGCTCGCGTCTGGCCGCGGCAATGGCTACGCCGAAAGCGGCCATACTCTCTTCCAGTCCGGATAGCCAGTGCGGATCTGCCCGCCCGTCTTTAAGCAGGCGGTACCACTCTTTGTAGAGGTGGTCAAAATTGGCAGTACGCTTGGCATGTTCCATATCAAAAGCATAAACCAGTCTGTCCAAAAAGCTGCGCCGCGGCTGGCTTCCGCCCCGAAACAACCTGTCCATTTGTGGAGTAAGCCAGATTGCCGATATATACTTGCCCAGTTCCGCCTGCGAGGTGATTTTATTGCCGTCGATTCTCACGATTCTCCGTTCAAAAGAGCGCAAGTCGTCATCATCTTCGTCGGTTGTCTCTCGAGAGCTTTGTTCTACCGCCGTGCCGATATTAAATATATCTTCTCCGCGTTTTACTTCTGCGGCAATAGCCCAGTTCAGCGGAGAAATTATCTCCGGCCGATATTCGTCATTTTCGGGTATAACGATTCGTTTTATATCTGCCAATCTGGCGCCGCGCATGCCGCGTCCCGGAGTCAGAAAAGATATTGCCTCCAGAATATTGGTCTTGCCGCAGCCGTTCTCTCCGTGCACGACAATAATTCCCGGCTCTGCGTTTATGCGCAAAAACTGATAGTTCCTAAAGTCAGCTAAAGTCAGGCGCAGAACACCTGACTTTTTCTGATTAAAATCGTTTATGTTGTATACCCGATTATCCATTTAGACCCGCATCGGCATCAATACATAAATAGCGCTGCTGTCGCTGGTATCATGGATTACTGAGGGTGAAGAGCCGTCCGTAAAGGAAATGCGCACGGATTCGCCTTTAACTTCTGCCAAAATATCCAACAGATAGCGGAAGTTATAGCCAATTTCCAGCGGTTCGCTTTCATACTTGGCATCCAAATCTTCAGATGCATTGCCCAAATCCGGGCTGGAGGTAACAATAGTAACCTTGTTCGGGTGGGTGAGCATCTTAATTGCGCGGGTTCTTTCGGCCACAACCGAAACACGGTCAACCGCCGCCGCCAGATCTTTAACGCTCAATTCCAGATTCTTATCGTTTTCGGTTGGAATAACTCGTTCATAATCCGGATATGTGCCGTCAATCAGTTTTGAAGTAAGGGTAACGTCAGAGAGCACAAAACGAACTTTGTTTTCAGATATTTCTACCGTAACATTTTCAACTGAATTGTCATCCAGCAGTTTGCGGATTTCTGTTACGGTCTTGCGCGGAATAATAACTCCCTTGAGATTCTCGGCTCCTTGCGGCAGCGGAGTCTCAACGCAAGCCAAACGGTGTCCGTCAGTGGCAACCACGCGCAATACGCTGTTGGCGCCTTCTTTTTTGGCATGAACAAACAAACCATTCAGATAATATCTGGTTTCTTCGGTTGATACTGCAAACTGAGTGCGGTCAATTACATCTTTAAGGTCATCTTTAGCCATTACAAAGCTGGTTGGCAGCTTATCGCCGGAGATAACCGGAAAATCCTCCACTCCGATAGTCGAAAGCGAGAACTTTGAACGGCCGGAAGAAATTGTCAGCTGTCCTTTTTCATCCGGAAAAGTCAACTCTACCTGAGAGCCGTCAGAAAGTTTGCGTACAATGTCATACAGCATGTGCGCCGGAGCTGTGGTTGCGCCGGTCTCTGCAATTTTGGCATCGGCAATTTCGGTAATCTCGGTATCCATATCGGTAGCCTTAAAGCTGATTCCGTCGCCGAGAGCTTCGATTCTCACATTAGAAAGCACCGGAATGGTGTTTCTTTTCTCAACAATGCTCTGTACATGGCTGAGAGTTTTCAAAAGGTTTGCGCGTTCAATTGTAAATTTCATGTTTACGGTCCGTAAAATTAAGTTATTATTACGGCTGATAATAGCACAAACTCCATAAATCAGAAGTCAAATCAACCAATCTTCAACAACTTTTTGAAGCCTTTTTGCTCAAAACAAAACCCCGCTGTTAAAACGGGGTTTGTAAGGAAAAACTGTTGTGCTTATGCATCCAATGTGCGGCGCAGCGCCTCTACATTTTCTGCCAAAGAAGCATCTTCCAAAATCAACTCCTCAACCTTGCGGACGGCGTGCATAACCGTAGTGTGGTCGCGGTCAAATTTGCGTCCGATTTCCGGCAATGAGCGAGAAGTCAGCTGTTTGGCCAAATACATGGCAATCTGACGCGGGCGGGCAACGGTGCGGGCACGGCGGGAAGACTGCATTTCTTTTACCGAGATATTGAAGTGTTCGGCAACCTTCTTCTGAATCTCATCAATTGTGGTGCGCTTGTCATAAGAGCGGAGCATATCCTTGAGCACATCCTGCGTCATGTCCAAAGTAATTTCTTTGTCGGACAGCAGCTGCGAGTGGGCAATAACTCTACGCAAAGCGCCTTCCAATTCGCGGATATTAGAGGTGATTTTCTGAGCCAAAAATTCAGCGACTTTCGGCGGAAGGTCAACGCCCAGCTGTTTGGCCTTGTTGTTCAAAATTCCGATGCGCAAATCAAAATCGGTCGGGTGGATATCGGCAACCAAACCGCATCCCAAGCGAGACTTCAGACGGCTCTCGATTCCTTCCAGGTCTGCCGGAGATTTATCGGCCGAAATAATAATCTGGCGTCCTTCCTCAATCAGGGAATTGAAGGTATAGAAAAACTCTTCCTGTGTGGTATCTTTACCGCCCATAAACTGAACATCATCAACCATCAAAACATCTACCGAGCGGAACTGTTCCTTAAAAGCGGTGGTATCTTTGTAACGCAGGGCGCGTACAAATTTATACATGAATTTTTCGGCTGACAAATAAACAATATTGCGGGTCGGATCCTGTTGTTTAATGTGCCATGCAATCGCGTGCATCAGGTGGGTTTTGCCCAATCCTACGCCCGAGTACAAAAACAGCGGATTAAAGGAAATATTGCGGGATTCTGCAACTTTGCGGGCGGCGGCATAAGCAAATTCGTTAGTTTTGCCGACAACAAAGTTATCAAAAGTATATTGCGGGTTAAGCGGAACCGACAGTGAGTCGTTCATGGCGCTTTCGTTAGCGTTGGCAACTACAGAATTGATACCCGATTGATAAATATTCTGCGGAGCCGGGCTTGAGGGGATTCTCTTTAACAGAGAACGGTCGGTAGGCATATATGTGCCGGTGTTTTCCTCAGCCGAAGCCTGAACGATAAAGTTAATGTTTTTAATAGCGGGGTTTTTCTTTTCCCAGATTTTGTGAATGCGATCGCTGTAATGGGTGATAACCCAGTTTCTCATAAATCTTGTCGGAACGCAAATATTCATAACTCCGTCCGAAAAAGACCCAAGGCTCAAAGGCTTCAACCAGCTGTCGTATGCTGTCTCGCCAACCTCGTTTTTTAATTGGCCGCAGATCTGTCCCCATTGATCTTGAACAGAACTGTCATTTATTATTGCTTCTTCAGCCATCGTAACTCCCCAATTAAATCAAAAATTAAATCCCCAACCGGCACCTTATGTCTGCTCCGCCCATAAACGCAATTATTTTTGCGGCGGGCGCTGATGTTTTGTCTCTGGTATGGGTCTTATAGATGTTTCAGACAATCCCCACTGTCTAAAACAGACCCGAACAAACGCAGCATCCTTTGCCGGCAGATTCGCCATTTTTATTTATTTGCAAGAGATAATCTGACCATCCTGGTTACTCGGAAATCCGTGGTGTTTTTCTAAGCCGATTTCTTAACAAACTCTTAAAAAGTGATTCGGATGTTAAAGACATTATTCACAAATTACAACCCAAAAAAGCAAGAACATTTACAGAACATCGCAATTAAATTCCTTGACATAGATTCCTTGCAGAGTCGCGGAGATTCGCCATTTTTCGCATATAAAAAAGCACAAATTCCTGCCACCTGTAAAGACAATCAGGCGGGAATTTGTGCTTGAGATTCGTTCTGAAAAATAAGCTTAGAGAGCTTTAATTTTCTTAGACAGACGAGAAGTTGTGCGGGCAGCGGTATTCAGTTTGTATACGCCTTTGCGTACAGCGCGCATCAACTCAGATTCTGCAGTCTTAAAAGCTGCAGCAGCCTGTTCTTTGTTTCCGCTCAAAATAGCAGCTTCAACTTTTTTAACAAAAGTGCGAACGCGGCTTCTGCGTGCACCGTTGATGATGCTTCTTTTGTTGTTGCGGATAATTCTGGTTTTTGCCGATTTATGATTGGCCATTTTCTTCTTCCATTTTCCTAAAAAAAGTTACAAACAAATTTTTAAATGTAATGCTTTATAAACTCTAAGTGCTTAGCAAGTCAACAACATTTTTTGCAAAAAGCTCATTTAACCGGCTTTTTGCGCGATTTTGTTCAGGTTTTCGCGAAATTCCTCCGTATTAATGCTGAGGCGGCAGCTTTTGTTCTCCATCTCCAGCGCATTTTGGAGTCCCATATTTTCGGCCTGCTTAATTGCCTCTTTGGCCTGACATACGGCCTGATATGGCAGCGAGGCGATTCTTGTTGCCACCCGCAGAGCTTCGGCGTCCAAATCCTGCAGCGCCACTGTGCGGCTGATGAGCCCTGCCAAAGCTGCTTCTTCGGCTGAGATTGCCTTGCCGGTCAATACCGCTTCCATTGCTTTGGCTTTGCCAATTCTTTTGGCCAGTTTGGAGCATCCGCCGAAAGCCGGAATCATGCCGATGCTGACTTCCGGATAGCCAAACTGCGCGGAGTCTGCCGCCAATATAATATCGCAGGCCAGAGCTAGATCGCAGCCGATTCCCAAAGCATAACCCGAAACTTCGGCAATCAGCGGTTTGGAACAGTCGGCAATTTTCTTAAATTCATCTTGCCAGGTTTTGAGGGCAAAACTCTGCATGGCGGTTTCTTGTCCCAATTCGTTCAAATCGATTCCCGCCGCAAAAAAGTTATCTGTTCCTCTTAAAATTATGACCCGAATGCTGTCGTCATATTCCCAGGTCTGCACCTGATAAGAAATATCGTTGAGCATTTCCAGATTAACGGCATTCATGACCTCCGGACGATTAAGCGTAATAATTCCGGTATTGTTGTTTACTTCCGTTAAAATATTGGTGGTTTCTTCCATTTGTCGATTCCCTAGATTTTGCTTTTTACGGTTACGCGGACATTCAACGGATTCTCGGATTCTTTGCTGATTTCGATAATTTCGCCTTCGCGTTCAAAGATTAGGGTGTTGCCGCGCATACCCTGATATATCCAACCCATTTGCGGCAAAGTTGATTTGTAAAAATCCCGCACTTTTTTGAACTTTACGGATTCGCCGGTTAAAGTTGCCTCTACCAAACGGCTCTCCTCATTGCCGAAAGATATGTTTTCGCTGTTTTGCTGGTGCAGCCCTTCCATAATCGGGACATCTTCCAGCCCTTCAATAAAAGCCGCTTGGGCGTTGAAACTGAATAACAGTGCTGATAAAAACCATAAAATTTTCATTTTCTTTATCCTATTTCTGTTTTTGCGGGCAATAAAAAGTTGATCTTCCGCCCTGAACAATTTTGCAGATGCCGCTAGAGCAAGTGCAGCCCGGGCATTTTTGCCCTTCTTTGCCGTAGACCTTATGTTGGTTTTGGAAATATCCCAAACTCCCGTCCGTTTTTTTGTAATCATGCAGAGTAGAACCGCCGGCCTCAATTGCCAGCGTCAGAATCTTTTGCGTTGCCGCAATAATTTTTTGGCACTCTTCTTTGCTCACTTTGTCTGCCGGGCGCAGCGGAGAAATTGCCGTGTCATACAATATCTCTGAGGCATAGATATTGCCGATTCCCACAATAATGCTTTGATCGAGCAAGGCCAGTTTGACAGCAACTTTTTTCTTCTTAAGTTTATCTGACAGATATTCGGCATTCAGGTCAGGGGAAAATGGTTCGATTCCCAAATCGGCAAACAGATGAAAAGTTTGCAGATTCTGAGTCGGCGCATAGGTAAAAAGCCCAAATCGCCGCGGATCATTATAAATCATATATCCGTTGTCGGTTTCTATGATTATATGATCATGTTTGCCTAATGGTTCCGGCAGTTGTTTGCAGATAGTAACTTTGCCGCTCATGCCCATGTGCCAAATCAAACTCAACCCGTTATCCATATTGATAATGATATATTTGGCGCGGCGGGAATAGCCGATGATTTTTGCGCCGGCAGCTTTTTCTTCAATATCGGCCGGCACCGGTTCGCGCAATTTTCTTTGGCGTACGGTAATGCCGCGGATTTTGCAGCAGCCAACAGATTTGGCGATTCCGTTCTTGATTGTTTCGACTTCCGGTAATTCAGGCATGGTATCCTCGGCTAAAAACTCCTTATGCGCAAACATTATAAATAAATTTTAGGATATTACAATTTATAAAAGCGTGCCGGCGGAAAAGTTTGCCGATTTTTGCGTTGCCCTTTGCCGACAATTGGATTATATTGAGCCAATTCTTTAATTGGAGCCTGAATGTGATACGCAAAACCGTCAAACGCCGCAGCAAATATTTTGCCCCGCAGAACGAGCATCCTGCCCGTTGTTGCGACCATCCCGGCTGTCAGGAAAAAGGCGAATACCGCGCG
>JBNMLW010000008.1:0-13037 GCA_050875025.1 Alphaproteobacteria bacterium | reverse complement strand
GAGCAAACCTATAACCCCTTGCCGCTGGTAAACGGCAATGTTATCTCCATTGCCGGACATACGCCGCAAATTCTGGACTCGGCCAATGCCGACCAAGGTAAAGACCCATACCAAAATAGTGCCCTAAAAGATTAAAATAATAATTTACAAAGCATCTTGCTACTCTACATTAGAATAAAGGTTAGGAGTTTGAGATTATGGAACAAAATAATTCTTTCAGTAGCGGCAAAGACAGCAGAGGCGATTTGTGGTATGTAGATAATTATGTCCTGTTAAAAGACTATTATGACCGGACAATTTCCCGCATTGCGGCGCGCTGCGTGCGCAAAGGCAACATTGCCATGGAAGAATACCCTTTTTACGGCTATATTCTTGATGTGCTGGAAGAAATCAGCGAAACCGGTGATTATATTGTCGAGCACCCGGATTTGTACCCGTATGTGGAAAAGAAAATTGCCGGCGGTATCAATAATCTCAAAAAGACCCTTAATGAGTATAAAACCGAACTGCGCAATAACGCATCTCCGGACATGATTAAACAAGATAAAGAAGAGCTCAACAAAATGAAAGAAGCTCTCGGCGTTGTAGATAAATCAACCGATCCGACTGCCGGCGCCGGCATGTCAATGGACGAGGTAATCAACAAACTGATGAACGAAAATCAAGCGCAAACCGGCGGCGGTCAACAAACCAATGCCGCGCCGGCGAACCAAGAGGCTAAACAATAATGTTAAAAATTTTGAAATATACAGCCGCATTATGCGCAATTGTTATTTTGACAAACTGCGGTCACCGCACAGAAGAGGCGAGCCAACCGGAGACACCGTCTTATAATATTTCAGTTGAGAAAACGCTGTATCCGCAAATCAAAACTCCCAAAGGCGCCAATCAGCTGGATTTGGAAGTTCCGCTGCGCTGTTTTGTAAACTGGAACACCCAGCAGATGATATCTACCATTCCTTATAATCTTAAGGCGTTTAATTTGGTGCGCAACGGCAGCAACGACATCTTGCCCAAATTTGAGGTAACCGGATTTTCGTTTGATACCATGCCGGCGGAACGCGCGCTGCACAAACTCACCAAAGAGGCAGGTATTAAACTGGTAGCCAAAGACGCGCCGTATTCCAGCATCTCTGCCGACAACCTGCGCGGCGACCTTACAGAAGTGATTAATGTGATTACTGAGGCCGCGGAAGTTTATTATACCTACAATGCCTCAAGCAAAACCCTGCGTATAAGCCGCAAGGCTAATTTCAGTCTTTATGTTCCGCAATCGCGCCCGATTTTGCTGGCAATTTTGGACGTATTGCGCGGCGCCGGCATTACAGAATTTACGGCCGACTTTGACGACTATACCATAACTTTTGACGCTGATTATGAGCTCAAAAACAAAATTGTAAACTTGATCGGCTATTTTGAAGAGAACCCGATTTTGATTGCTTATGATGTTCGGGTATTTACCTTATATCCGTACAACAACAAAGATATTGAGTGGCAAAAAATGCTGCAGGCATTTGACCTTGGTTCGGTCAAAAGCGCCAAGAGCGGCGTATTGGGCAGAATCCTTACCACTTCTAATGACATCAACATTGCCAGCCTGAATGCCTTTTTGGGCACGCAAGCTCGGATTGAGCCGGTGGCAGAAGGAAAATTTGTAGTTCCCAATGTTTGGTTCTCGCGTTTTGATATCGGCAAATGCGCCAACCGTTCTTCCATGGAGGCAGACCTCTCGATTTTGGCCAAATCTTCTTTTGAGCAAAATGATAAAATTTTTGCCAATATTACTCTGGAAGCGCGCGACGGCGAGATTACGCAGTTTGATATCCGCTCCAAACTTGGAGAAAATTTCCTAATTATCGGTATTCCGAATGATATTTTCGGTGTCAACCAGCCCAAATCGGAAACAATCGTTTTTATGGTGCCAAGGATTATTAAGACCCTAAAGACCGTAAAACATCTTGAAAATAATATGTAAGGATTGAGGCTCAAAATGGATAATATAAATTCAGGCAATATGCCGCATAGGCCGATGCTGAAAAAAGTAAAACGCCCAATCAACCGTATGCCCCAAACTCCGCCGGCAACCGGCATGGGGCAGCAGCAGACAGCATATTCCAATCCGGCGCCCAAACCGCAGGTCAACTCCAATCCTTTTGTACGGCAGGAATCCGCCTCAATGCAGCAATCGGCGCCGCTGCCGGATGTCGGTGATGAGGCTTTTAATCTTGACGCCTATCTGGACAACGATAATCTGCCCTCCACTAATGTGCAGGAGCCGGTTCGCAATGATAATCCGCGTTTTTTGCAGGAAGAGGATTTGGCTCCGGATTATGGCTCCACAGGCTCTGATTTGCCGCCCTATCTGACTAAAAATATACTGATACTTATCGGAGCAGTATTGTTCTTTGTCGGAATTATTACCGCCAAAATATTTTTCAGCGATTCTAAGGTAGTCCGCAACGGCCTGCAAGGAGTTGTGGTAAATGCCGAAGTTCCCAAAGGCAGAGCTCGCTGCGGAGTTGCCGAACGGTCTCAAGGCTGCGTCTTGTATTTAATGAACCCGCAGCGCCAAGAACTGAATGCGCGCGATTTTTATGATTTGGCGGCACAGATGACCGGGCGCCAAAGGTTTGTGATTGAAACCGGCAATATGCGCTATGCCAATACCAAAATCCGCCCCGGAGATATTGTGCAATTGAATATTCCGCCGCTTTAGGACAACACTCTTGATTAAAAAGCCCTGCCAATCGGCAGGGCTTTTATTTTTAGGTAATTTCAGTAACTGCACGGATATTTCCGTCGCGGTTAATTTGAACGACCCGCAATTTTTGGTGCATTTCTTCAATAGTCTTTTTGCGGTCAATTGTCGGATATGTGTGCAGAATACGATCCGTAAAAGCCTCATACGCGGCCTCGGAACTCTCAGCGTGGATTGTGGCCAGACAGTTATCGTGTCCGGAGCCCATCAGCTCCCAAATTGCGCCGGCGTTACCGGTAGAAATCTCACCGCCGATAATGGCATCCGGAGTAAAACGCACTACCAAGTCAATAATTTTGGCATAAGTCAAAGCATTGGTCTGCTCAGTACGAGAGAGCACCAGGTGCACGCGGTTGGGATGAGGCACAATCAACTCTCTGGTATCTTCAATTGTCAAAATACGTTTGTGAACATCCAAAATCTTAAGCAAGTTGTTCAAGAAAGTGGTCTTGCCGGTTGCGGTAGCGCCGGAAACCAAAATATGGTCGCCGCGTTTAATGCTGAGCAGCAGCCGCTCATAGGGATCTTCCGGCTCTTTGATGTCCTTAAGCGGATTAATCTTGTGCAGATGCCCGCCCTGAGTAAGCCCGTAGTCGCCCAAGCCGAAGGAAACATCTTCAGAATGGACACGGATAGTGAGGGCAATACCGCCGGTTAGATCATCATTATCATACATAACATTGCGGCCGCAAATTGCCGAAAAGCGGTGTTCGCCGGGAATAGCGGCATAAACAACCGGGTTGCCCTGCACCGGATCAAACGGCAATTCATAGGTATTAGCCACAATATAGAGCAAGTCCGTCAGATATTCTTTGGTGAGTTTTTCGTCTTTGTACATAACCCACGGATAAGCCCTTTTGCCACGCAAACGCAGCCATATCTGCCCGGAACGATTAATGGCTACCTCTTCAATATTGTCTTGGTTATACCAATAAGACAACGGGCGTAAAATAGATTCTAAAACCGTAAAGCTCATATCGTGCTCCCTAGAATAATGCCGGAACGCTGTTGCTGTTAGAACTCTCTCCCGACGGAGATTGACGAGTTGCCGCCGGTGCTCTGGTGCCGGAGACAGACGGCGGCGGAGGCGGCGCTACATAATTCTGCTGGGCCGAGGATTTTTTGTTGGACTTAGGAGCATCTAACAACGGAGTTGCCTTGGCGCTCTCAACATCTTCATCCATGCTGGCATCATACAAAACATCGCCGCCGCTGGTAGAAACGCTCTTGGTTGTTGCCTCATGTTTCTTCTTCTCCTGCTCGGCAATCTTCTCGCCATCATCAATAAGAATTTGCGGTTTTTCAAGCTGAACCGAAGAATCCTGGTCGTTTTCCCAGGTACGCAGCCACAAGTCGGTGTTGGGATAAACAATAATTCGGGTACCGGCCGGAATATAAGTCATAGGTTTAATATTGGACTTATCCTGCAAAATTTCATCAAAGATGTTGTTCATTTCATTGATAAAGTTTTGGCGAGCGTCATTGGCAGCCTGCTGACGCGGAGATTCACCATCGTTAGATTCATTGCTGTTAGGCGACATAAAGTATGCCGTCGCGCTGGTCAAGCTGGTTGTCAAAATCGGCAAAGTATATTTTTTGAACAACTGCTGGTCAACATATCCCAAAGCGCCGGCACGGCCTTGCGCATCAGCAGTCAGGCCTTGGAAGACGAACAATGAGCCGTCAGGACGGATTAGGCGCTCCCAAGAGATTTGAACACGGGCAGATTCAGAGGTTGCCTCAGTAGAAGCAGTAACGCTGCCCAAGGTTCCAATCAGGCGGCTGCCGGCCGGAATAATAACATTCCGCCCTTCTTCCGCATAGACATTGCGCTCAACATAAGCGGTAATCGGCGCCGGATTGTTGGAATCAATAGCGCGGGCAATAACCGCCGGAATCGGCTTGTCGGACAAAATCATTTCGCTCATGTTAACCCGCCAAGAAGAGATAATCTTGCCGATACCCTGCTCAGACCAATCTTTCTGCATGCCGTCAAAAGCTTCACGGCGAGCGCCGTTGCTGATTTTGCCGACAGTGATATTTTTGCGGCGCTGTTGCATTGCCGCGCTGAGCGCAGCCTGACGCGCCGGATCATACCTTTCGCCGGGGCCATAACCGCCGCCCGGCCCCAAATTGCCGGGAGAACCGGCGCCGGTGCCATAAGCTCCGCCATCGCCGAAAGTACCGGGCGGAACAAAAATGCCACCGGTATCAGTCTTTTTGGCCTCTTCAACACCGATTAAAGTTCCATCATCATCAATAACCAAACCATCAGGCATCAAATATCCGACAACTTCGCCATCATTATTAACAACGCTTTTATCATCCTGAATATCACCGAGATACTCGCCATCAGGAGTAAGGGCAACGCCTAATGATCTGCGGTGTTGTTTGCTCTCCAGCAACTTGAGTGCCGGAGAAACATCTTCTGATGGGACAGAGACATTGGGGCGGGACACTTTTTCATACCAATTGCGTCCGATACCGCCGATAATATTACCATTGCCGTCAATAAGATTGCCGTTCTCATCAAGCTGGCCGATTACTTTGCCGTTGGCATCAGCAACCGAACCATCATCTTTGGCCAACCCGATAACATTGCCGTCTTTGTCATAAACCGCATGGTTAGCGCCGCGCTCCGCTAATTTCCCGTTATCAACGGCCTTACCGTCTTTATCTGTCAGATTTCCGTTCTCATCCAAATAGCCGATAAACCCGCCCTCTTTGTCAAACACCATTTGTTTTTTGGATTTGGAAGAAATTTTGCTGTAATACTGCAAAGGATAAGCCGTTGCGATAACCTCATTGCTATTATTAAGGATTTCGCCGGCGTTGGACAGGGTTCCGACCTCATTGCCCAAATTATCCAGTACTTTGCCATTGAAGGAGAGTTCGCCAAGAACCAAATGAGATTTATCGCGGATAAGGTAATCTCTGGCGCCGCGCCCGATTACATTCTCATTATTATCGACCAGAAAGCCACGGTCAATCCGTCCCAAGTTTTGATTGGTGAAGTTGGTAACATCGCCGTTACGGCCAATATAGCCCAGAACCCGGTTAGCGGAATCGTAGATATAAAAATCATACAAAGCGTAACCGATCTTTTGCTTGTCGGCAATAACGCTGCCCTCAAAGTTTACCGCGCCGACAACTTTATTTTGGTCATCAACAACCGAGCCATCTGACAAAACGCGCCCGATATAGCGGTTATCAAAATTAAAAGCCGCCAGATACTTAAACATATTGCCCAACGGCAAACCGGAATTGGAATTTACATTGCCGTTCGGCTGCTGGTAGGCCGTCAGCTGATTTTTATCATTAACAATCGTGCCGTCCAAAATTGCCCGCCCGATAATTTTGCCGCTAAAATCCATTGCCGTATCATAAGAGACGGCGGCGCCGATTAAGGCATTATCGGAGTTTAGCAAGCGGCGGCCGGCGTTGAGGCAGCCGATATCGGCATTATCAGCCGTAAAGACATGCCCATTAGAAGAAGAATAGCCAATAATATTGCCGGAAAAATCAATTACCGGCACGATTCCGGCCATATATCCCAAATATGCGCCGCTGTCGCTGATAACATGCCCGTTGGCTAAAACTTTGCCGATATATGTACCGCGGTAATTTTGAATATCGCCGCGCGGAGTGAGCACGCCGCTGATTTTGCAATCATCGTCCAGCATTGCGCCGTATTCCTGAAGGCGGCCGGCAATAAGGCCGTTGTTATCAATAATCAATCCATTGCTGACAATCCGTCCGATTTTAGCTCCGGAAACATTGTTTATATTGCCCAACGCATCGGCATAGCCCAAGAAACGGCCGGTAAAGTCAACCGCTATTTTTTCACTGTAGCCGTGTCCGGCAGCCGGATAATAATTAACGCTGTCAGCGCGATTAGTTTCAACCGCAGTACCGTCTGGAAGCAATTTTGCAACAATGCTCAAAGATGAATCGATAATCAGGTTTTCCGCACTCAAGTTGCCGAGCAAACCGCCGTTATCGGCAAGGGCAAACCATGACTTGAGCACCCGAGCAACCAGTTTGTTTTGCGGATTCAAAACATAGCCGCCATTGGTAACCCGACCAATCTCCGAACCGTTGCTGTCTACGGCATTGCCGTTAACGCCTTGCAACGCGGCAACAGCTCCGTTTGAAGCATACAACAAAGACAGCGGTTGGGCATTGCCGCTCAGAGCTCCGTCTTGATTGAACACATACCCTAACGGCGAGACCGAAAGTATGCCGGCGCCGGAATCCAGACGGCTGCCAATTCCGGTTACGCCCAAATAAGCATTGCCGCCGTCAAAAACAACCTGCGGCTCCAGACAGGAACCAATTGCCCGGCCGGATAAATCATAAGCATCTGCCCCGACCATATACCCGATAACCGTTCCATTAAGAGAAATAACCGAACCATTGCTCAGAGCGTGGCCGCGCAAAGTTCCCTTGTAATCAAACACCGGCCCTTGCGCGCTGATTTGCCCGGCTGGAATACCATCGCTGCCGAAAATAATGCCGCGCGGCCCGATTAAAGAAGTGACAGTTTTGGCTCTGGCCAAGTTGCCTTCAGGCATAATCCGCCCCATATACTTGCCCTTGAGTGTGGTGGCGGTAGCAGAAAAGTCCAAGGAATAGCCAATAACTTTATTTTCAGAATCGGCAATTTTGCCATCGGCGCGCAAACGCCCCACAACCTCATTGTCCTTGACAACTTCGCCATTGTAGCTGACAAAGCCCAAATAAAAACCATTGTTATCAAAAGCATAACCATTGCGAACGATATGGCCGATTATCTTATTTTGATTGTCATATACAAAACCGTTGGCCTTAATTTTGCCGATAATATTGGAATCAAAGTCAGAAACCTGTCCGCCGAGCATTACGCTGCCAATAAAATTACCCTGCAGCGAGACCACCATTTTTGAAGACATAAGCCGGCCGGCCAGCATATAATCAGTATCAACCTTGCGATAAGCATAGCCATCCGGCATTACCAGGCCGATGTTTTGCCCCTGCAGGTTGGTAAACTGTCCGTCACCGGTAATTCTGCCGGCAATTTGCCCATCATCGGTATAAACTAATCCGGGAAAAACCACCCCGCCGATGATATCAAAGTAATCATTAATCACCAAACCATTAGGCAAAACCCGACCGGCGTTTTGTCCGGAAGGCAGGCGTACAGAACCATCATTGCCGACTTTGCCTAAGATTTTGGCATCATTGCCAATGGCAATACCCTGAGGAACGACACCGCCAATCAGTTTGCCGTCGGCACCGGCAATCAAACTATCCGCAGTCACATTGCCGATAAGCCGGTTATCAAAGCTGACGACTTTACCATCAGGAATTACCTTACCCAAAAGGTCGCCGTCAAAATTAATCGCGGTGATTTCCTGAGCGGCCGCAGGACGTATGCCAAACAACATTGCCATATATGCAACTGCAAAATATTTAAGCGTATTTTTCAGCATCGCGTTTCCTGTCAAATCTAGTTCCTCCGGTTTTGGGCTACTTCCTGCAGAACATAGCCGGCAACCTTTTTATCCAAATCCACAAACGACCCGTTGCTCCGAATCCGTCCGATATTTTTGCCTTTGGCATCAATTACCGAGCCATCGTACGACAGCCGCCCTTTGTAAGAACCGTCATTGCCCAGCACGGTCGCACCGATTTTATAAATTTTGCCCAATATGCCGTTTTGCATATCAATAGCAATGCCGCCGGACAAGGTTCTTCCTGCTATACTACCATCAGATAAGCTGATTTTGCCATCAAAATTTACATAACCCACAACTTTATCACCGTTGCCGATAACAATATCGCCATCAACAACTTCGCCAATCAATTTGCCGGCAATGCTCATAACTTTGCCATCGGACAAAACGCGCCCGATTACAACATTGGAAGAATTGGCAACGGCGCCGTCCGGCATAACAACACCGATTATATTACCGGCAAAATCAACAACCGTGCCATGGTGCATTACGCTCAGATTGGCATCTGTCGAGCCGCCGGGCAAAATTGCCGTAACCACTTCGCCCTTGAGGTTGCTGACATCGCCCAAAGAGTTGAGCATGCCGCGGTAGTTGCCCCAAATATCAATCATAACATCATCGGGGATAACCTCGCCAATAACTTCGCCATCAAGGTTTTGCACTTTTTTATCGTGAGTTACGGCGCCGGAAGTTTTGCCGTCAGCATCAACTACCTTTCCGGAAATTGTCGCATAGCCGAGATAAGAGCCGTCATAACCGATTGCCGCGCCGGTTGCCGCCACTGCGCCTTGATACTCGCCGCGAGAATTAAAGAAATTGCCGCGGCCGTTGACATAACCGATATTATCGCCGTAACGGTTGACAACACTGCCATTATACAAGGCAACACCGACTATCTCGCCACGGACGTTGATTACCTCGCCTATCGGCGCCTGAGTGCCAATTGAAGAGCCATAAAAGCCCAAGCCGTCATTACTGAACCGGCCTTGCAAAACACCTTTGGTATTGTATACATTGCCATCAGGAAAGAGATTGCCCACCAAGTGGCTCTCCGCATCTATCACCGAGGTTTTCTGCGGGACGGCGACACCGATAATTTTACGATTGCGGTCAAGCAGCAAATTGTTGGGTGAAAGCACAGCTGCCGGGCGTCCGGCAAGTTTAACGGTGCCATTGCTCTCAATCTGCCCCAAATATCTGCCGTCAAAATCAAAGCCATAGCGCTCACCGGCAACACGCCCCAAATATACGCCTTTGCCGCTGAATACTTCGCCATACAGCCCCACGCATCCAACCGGCATGCGGGCATCATTCACAACAATATTTTCATCATTAACCTGACCAAGATAGCGGCCGTCATAATCAACCGCCGGCCCATGATAAGCCGTATGTCCGATAAACTCGCCTTTTTCATTAAGTACGCTGCCATCAGGGTTTACACACCCGACATAGCGGTTAGAAGCATCTTTGACAATTCCGACATTGTCAACCGTGCCGAGAAAACGGCATTCATTATCAAATACCTTGCCTGAGGGCACCAGCTCTCCGGCATAAGAACCGTCGGCGCCAAAAGCGACGCCTTCTGAACTGATTTGCAGTCCGGTATCTTCGTTATCTTTTTTAATCTTGCCGTCTTTATCCAAATACCCTAACTGCTTACAGCCAAATCCGACCAGAAATCCGCCGCGCACCATTTTAGCCACGACTTTGGTTCCTCCGGCGTCTTTCACCAACCCATTGGGCAGCGAGCGGCCGACAACCTGCCCGGCCTCGTTCTCTATTGAGCCATCATTTTGCAAGGTGCCAAGCAATTCGCCCTGAGGAGTAATCGGCAAAAATCCTGTCTGCACCAAAGAACCGACAATGTTGCCGTTGGCGTCAACAGCATTGCCGTCTGCATCATAGATTTTTCCATCTGCCCCGACATAACCGATAATATTGCCATTGGCATCCAAAGCCAAGCTTACGACTTCTCCGGCCTTGCCAATAACATTGCCGTCAGCGTCAACGATTGTGCCGTCATCAAGCATCTTACCAATGACATTGCCGTTAAAATCAACAACATTGCCGTTTTCATCAATATAACCGATAATATTACCGTCTTTGTCATAAGCCAGACGCGCCTGTTTTCCGACTGATCCGGCAGAGTCTGCCTTGACAATCTGCCCATCTTTGCCGACAGTACCGATTACATTACCATCCTTATCAACGACCGAGCCATCCGGCATAACAACGCCTAACACATTGCCATTAGCATCAATCGCAACGCTGCCGGGTTTAGTAACGCTGCCGATAAGCTTACCATTTAAATCCACTACTGAGCCATCAGCCATAACCCGGCCGATAACATTGCCGTTTTCATCAACAACCGTGCCATCCGGCAGAACCCGGCCGATAATGTTGCCGTCTTTGTCGTAAACAAAACCGGTATCTACAGCGCGGCCGATAACTTTTCCATTCAGATCAACCACAGTACCGTCAGACAAAACACGGCCAACAATATTGCCGTCTTTATCAACAACTGAGCCATCGGGATTCACATAACCGATCAGATTGCCAAACTCATCATAAACAGCGCGGCGATTATCGGCTACTCCGATGACATTGCCATTTTCATCCATAATCAGCCCGTCAGAACCAACGCGGCCAATGATATTGCCATTTGCATCACGGACATAGCCATCTTCATCAACGGTGCCAATAACCTTGCCATCCGGACCGACAGCTTTACGCACCGCTTTGGCCGCTCCGCCGGTTTCGGATGAAGCGCCGATAACATTTTCGCAAACAGTGCAATCCTCTTTAGTTACCGCATTGCCGGTAACCGGAACTTTGGCTGATTTTACGTTGCTTTGCCCCAGATTGAGCTCATACCAGGAGATTATAAAATTATTTTGCACATTGCCGGCAACTACCGGAACCCAATTTATGGTAATATGGCAAGTTTCGTCCCCGGAAAGAGAACGATTGTCGCATCTGCTTTCATAGGTAAAACCGGCGGCCGGTGGTTCAGCCAAATCGACACTGACAATGTGCACCGCAGCCTTGCCGTTAGTTCCGAGAGTAAGAACATTTTTGGCCTCTGTCCCCAACACAACCTGCCCCATCGGTACCGGGTCAGGCGTGGTGGTCAGAGGAATCTCGCCATCAACTGTAGAAAATTCAATGCTCTGCGCTGTCGGCGCGGCATTGTCAATACTTAACACATCGGCATTATCGGTAAAAACCGGCTCCTCATATTCTTCAACACGCTGGTTGCTTTTGATGAGCAGAAACACGCCAAAAATAAATATCAATAAAGAAGTAATACCAATCGCAAGAATAATGCGATTGGTCTTTTTTACATACTTCTCGGAATGTGTTAAATTATCTCTTTCCATTTATTTATTATCACTGTGTCCTTACTACGCTGCAGAATACGCCGTTACGCCCAAGAATACTGCAGGTCTTGTCGCCTTCTTCCAAGGTTTTTACCGGCCCAATCCGAAGATGGAACAGTTCTTTGCCCTGGCCATCTGCCGGCGCATCAACTGAGAAGAACGGGCTATAGCGGCTCAAATCGGAATCATATTTGGAAGAGAGCTTATCCCACAATTTTTCCAAAGTCGAAACATTATCGTCAGTGCCAAGCTCAATAGAGATATTAGAGTTGGAACCGTCATTAAAACCGGAGCCATAGCCATATTGGCGGGCATACGGATTAGCCGAACCATTGTTGGCATCATAGCTGATACGCTGCATTTTGGAATAATCAAAGCCATTGGCTGCGCCACCGCCGGGCTGGAAGCCAATACCGATGCCGTTACTGCCATATCCGGCGCCGTTTGCATTTCCGCCGGGCGCGCCATATTGCGGCACAATAACTTGTCCGGAGCCAATCTGGACATCATATTGAGACGGAACCACGCCATTATTTGCTCCGCCTTGCAGATAACCGCCGGCGGCGCCGTATCCGCCTCGGTTGGCTGAGCTGTTGTTACCATCCGGCAAAGTTCCGGAAACTTCCCAACTGGGCGGCAAATAGTCATTCGAATCGATAGAATATTCCAAACCACTGGCATCAGAACGGCGGAGCTTGATGCAAACAAGGCGTTTACCGTTACGCAAAACCAAATCGCCGACACCCTCAACAATAATCAAACGGTTGTCCGGCCCCTTGGTGCGGAATCCAACCGGAACCTCTACACGCTCAACAATCATGCTGACCACGGGGCGCTGCATCATATTCAAAGATTTTTTGCCCAAATCAATATAGGTAAAGATATCATCACGCCATACGCGCTCCGGAGCAATGACCACATCATCCGGATTAGGAACATATACTTCCAAATCGAAACGGAATTTCGACGGATCAAGCGGAATGCTCTTCAACCAATCGCTTTTTTGAAAACGGCGGGTATAGTTAGCGTCAACCGACTTTCCGCCCGATACCGTGCCTCCGGTATGAGCGCCAAGTACGCCGCCGGACGCGCTGCCGAGATTGCCGTTTCCGCCGGTGCCGTTCTCGCCGCCGATAACATCAATATCAATAATAGAGTTGGTCAAGCGCTCGGTATTAACTGCCTCGCTTTTTACATAAAATACATAGCGGTTGCCGGAGCGGCCGAAAACAATCACGTTGGTATCAACACCGACATTGGCTCCTTTGCGCGGATAAAGCATCAAAGAATTAGGGCTGGAAATCTGTCCGTCAAAAGTAGCGTTATCACCGATAAAAATATCCTCAATCATTTCCCACTCAGGAAAATTGACCAGGGTAATCATGCCCTCGCGCACCCGAATAG
>JBNMLW010000007.1:0-15250 GCA_050875025.1 Alphaproteobacteria bacterium | reverse complement strand
TGAGAGGGCCGGTGGCAAAATCCACAAACGGCGCGCGTTTGGCAATTTGTTCGTCTTCAGCCTGAACCACGCAGCCGACAACACCGATAACCGTGTCTTTGCCCTCTGCGGCGCGTTCTTCCTTGATGAGATTTAGGCGTCCTAAATCGGAAAAAACTTTTTCGGCAGCTTTTTCACGGATGTGGCAGGTGTTAAAAATGACCAAATCGGCATTTTTTACCGATGTTGCCGGACCGAAACCCAAGTTTTCTAAAATGGCGGCAATGCGGTGAGAATCGTAAACGTTCATTTGGCAGCCGAAAGTTTTGATATAATATTTTTTCACGTTTTTTCTTTTCTTTGGTTTGTTGGAATATTTGTTTGTAGCATACGTTATCGAGGCCGTAATTTCAACAATTTTTATAACCCCGACCGCAAAATGCTTTTTGATTGAAATTTCTGAAATTTTTGCTAATATATAGACAGAAGTTAACCAGCTGAAAGGATTGGCTATGTCCGTAAATATGGAGAATGAGATGAGTTGTTTGTCGGAAATGAGCGAAGAAGACAGAGTTGTGTTTATCAAAGTTTTGCTGCGTTTGGCGCGGGCAGACGGAAATGTTGATGACGGCGAAAAAGATTTTATTATGTCTTTGGCCAAAATATTTGAGATTCCGGCCGGCCGCGCGGAAGAAATCAAAAGCTTTAAGAGCGACGATGAAATTATTGAAGAAAGCAAAAAAATCAAAAACCGCCGCGTAGCCATGGAGCTGGTAAAGGAAATGTGCATGCTGGCTAATTCCGACGGAGATTTGGATAAGCGGGAGATTTTGCTTATCGGGCGGGTCGGCCAGGCAATGGGGCTGAGTATTGATAAAATTGAACAAATCAGCCAATGGGTGATTGATAGAATTGTTTGGCTTGAAGAAGGCAAAGTTATTTTTGAAGAAGTTTAACGTATATCCGCATTAGGGAGGCTTAAATGCCGACAAGACAAGAATATGATGAATATTACGAACCGCTTATCGGGCGGGAGCTGGATGCCTATGAGCGCAAATCTGAAGAGATGAACGATTACGAAAAAATACGGAATCGGAATTATCGCCCTTTGGCGGAAGCATCACTGGAAGAGCGTTCAAGAATGGAAAATATGATTGCCGATATGCGCCGCCGCAATCCTGAAGAGACCAAACAATATGCCCGCAAGCTTATGGTGGCTGAGGCTGCCGGCCAACCGGTGAAGCTGCCGACCTATGACAACAAAGAGGTTCCGGTGTCGGACATCAGCTATGTGCTGGCAGAATCTTTGCAGCACCTGTATTCAGCCGAAGATCCTAAAGCGGAGTATTATGACTGGGTACAAACTCAGCGGCAGATTGAGATTGATATCTACAGCAACGGCACTACCGATGATGAAATTAAAGCGCGTAATAGCTTTATCGGGTTTTTGGATGACCGGGAAACCGAGCTCAAGTTGATTATTATGCTTTATGCATCGGCAGAAAGAAACGGTACCGGGTATTATAAGGAACTGGCGCAGAATAAGCTCAGCTTTTTGCAGTTTAAACTTTCGGAGTTACGACGCTTGCGCGACCGCACACAGGCAACTAAAAGCAAGTCTGACGAGGAAGAAAAGCGTGAACAACAAGGAGAGCAGGCTGTTCAGCATGCAACCAGAAACGCGGCGATGCTGGCAGCTGTCGAAGGGCTTGAACAGGCGCGGCAGAATTATCTGGAGAATCAGCAAAATGCCAAAGAATTTGATACGGCTATTGACGGCGTGCTGACTCATTATCGGCCGGTTACCCACAGCGTTGAAGATGTTATGCATAAAAAAGAGAGGCTTAGTAAAAATCGGGAAAATATGCTGGAATTGTTTAAGTCTTTGCGCATGGGCGTTTCTAAAGAAGAAAAAGAAAGAAGAGAACAAGAAGCCCGCCAGCCGCTTGTCAGACGCGTTAAAGGCTTTGACCGCTATTGGTATAACCGTTTGGAAAACGAGCAATCCGCTTGATGGTTTTTGTTGACAGATTCCGTGGTCTGGGTTATCTAGAAGATTAGATTTTGTTTTAAGGAGATTTTTAATGGGTGCTATTTTTGAGCCTTTTTTGTACGTTATCGGACTGATTGTTGATATCTATTTTAAGATTGTGGTTGTACAGGTTGTTTTGTATTGGCTGCTTCATTTTAAAGTTTTGGAAGCCTCCAATAAATATGCTCAGAAGACCGTTGAGCTGTTAGATAACCTCACTGTTCCGGTATACAAGAAAATCGGCGAGAAGATACCGCCGATTTCGGGGTTTGATTTCTCTCCGTTTATTCTGATGCTGGCATTGATTTTTATCAGCCGTCTGATTTTGCGGCTCAGCGCTTTAATGGTGTAAGGCAGAAATTGGTTTTTGAGAAAACGCAATATGGCACAATATTAAGAGTTAGGTTAACGCCTAACTCTTCTTGTTGTAAAATAAGCGGCGTTTTTACGGCGGCAGACGGAGCTGAGTGGCTGAAAATAAATGTGGTGAGCGTTCCCGAAAAAGGAAAGGCCAATCAGGAACTGCTCAAGTTTTTGTCCGGCGAGTTGAAAATTGCCAAGTCCGCCATGACCATTGTCAGCGGCGAACTCGACAGATATAAAAAGATTTTGATAGAAAACGCAGATGCCAAAACAGAGGCATGGATAGAGGGAGTTATGAAATGACGGCACAGATAATCGACGGAAAAAAAATAAGCGCCGAAATCCGCGCAGAACTGGCGCAAAAAGTGCAGGCTCTGCCGGGAGAAGATATGCCGGTTTTGGCTGTGGTTTTGGTGGGCGAAAATGAGGCCAGCAAAATCTATGTGCGCAATAAAAAGAAAGCCGCCGCCGAAGTAGGAATCGGGTGTGAAGTTTTGGAAATGAGCGATAGTATCGGCGAGCATGCGCTGCTGGAGGTTATCGGCGAGCTCAATGAAAATCCGCATATTAACGGAATTATCGTTCAACTGCCGCTGCCTGATCATATTAACCCTTTGAAAATTCTTTCAGCCATTAAACCGGAAAAAGATGTTGACGGTTTTAATCCTTATAATGCCGGATTATTGGCATGCAAAGAACCTGACGGAATTGTCTCGGCAACTCCGAAAGGGATTTTGAAACTTTTGCAAAACACCGGCATAGAATTGGCGGGCAAACATGCCGTGATTATCGGCCGCTCAAATATTGTCGGACGCCCGACAGCCATGCTGCTGTTGAATAACGATTGCACGGTTACCGTAACCCATCGTAAAACGGTTAATCTGCATGAATTGGTACGCCAGGCTGATATTGTGGTTGCGGCATGCGGTTGTCCGAAAATGATTAAAGCCGACTGGCTGAAAGAAGGCGCGGTGGTTATTGATGTGGGAATCAATCGGGTCGACGGCAAGCTGTGCGGCGATGTTGATTTTGAAAAGGCCAAAGAAAAAGCCGCTTATATTACTCCGGTTCCGGGCGGCGTGGGGCCGATGACGGTGGCTATGCTGCTTTCTAATGTATTGGAAGCGGCTCAAAAACAAGCCGAGCATCCCCACGAATGCCATTGCGGGCACTGCCACCATCATTAATGGACTGAAAAATGCCGATTATCAGATATATATATGACAGAATGTTGAATCTTTCCGCCAGCCCTAAAGCAATGTGGTTTTTGGCGATTGTTGCTTTTGCTGAGAGTTCGTTCTTTCCGATTCCGCCGGATATTATGCTGATTCCGATGGTATTGGCAATGCCGCAAAAAGCATGGAAAATTGCCGGATTGGCGACAATTTCCAGCGTAATCGGCGGATATTTCGGTTATGGAATAGGCGTGTTTTTCTTTGATATTATTGCAAAGCCGATTTTGACGTTTTATGGCTATATGCAGCAGTTTGATGTGTTTAAGGAATATTATCACCAATGGGGCGCATGGATTGTATTTGGTGCCGGAATAACTCCGTTTCCTTATAAAATCATAACCATTGCCAGCGGCGTAGTCGGTTTGGACTTGCTCACTTTTACAGTTGCCTCAATTATTGCCAGAGGAATGCGCTTTTATCTGGTGGCATGGCTGTTGAAAAAATACGGCGCGCCGATGAAGGTATTTATTGAGAAAAATCTGGGGATTTTATCCGTGCTGTTTTTGGCTCTGCTTATTGGCGGGTTTGCGGCGCTAAAATATCTTTAAATTCTTTTATCGGCACTGCGGCAGAATTGAGTTATCGGGCAATTGGCACAGTCGGGCTTTTGTGCTTTGCAGGTATAGCGTCCAAACAGCACCAGCCAGTGATTAAGATATAATTTGTATTCATCAGGCAGTTTGTTCAAGTCGGCCTCAACGGCAAGAGGTGTGTTTCCGTCGCTGAGTTCCAGTCTTTTGGCCAAACGCAAGACGTGAGTATCAACAGCAACAGTCGGTCGATGCCACCAGACATTGAGCAGAACATTGGCAGTTTTGCGCCCAACCCCCGGCAGATTCTCCAAAAAATCCCGCTCAGGCGGAACAACACCGTCTTTTTCAGCAACCAGTTTTTGACTCAGTGCCATAATGTTTTTGGCCTTGTTATTATAAAGCCCGATAGTTTTGATGTGCTCTTTCAGCTTATCAATACCGAGCGCAAGCATTTTTTGCGGAGTGTCCGCCAGTTTAAAGAGTTCGGCTGTAGCTTTGTTAACCCCTTTGTCAGTGCTTTGGGCAGACAGGACAATAGCCACCAACAAAGTATAAGCGTTGTGATAGGATAGTTCGCTTTGCGGGGCAGGATTTTGCGCTTTGAAGATATCTAAGATTTGGCAAATTTCGCTAATCGGCCTCATGCTTTGACACCTCCGGCGCCAGCGGCTTTGGGAGCGTCGGCATCCAGCGGCCAGCGCGGACGCGGTTTGAAGTCAAGTGGGCTGTAAAGTCCTTTGAGCGCGCGTTCCATACCGGCCCAAGCAATCATAACGCCGTTGTCGGTGCAAAAACGAATCGGCGGCGCCGAAAAAATCAGTCCCTCGGTATCGGCAAGTTTATGAAACCGGCTGCGCAAATAAGTATTGGCGGCAACACCGCCGGAAACAACCAAATCTTTGCCCTGCGGATATTTGGTTTTGAAGGTTACAATCGCTTTTTGCAGTTTGTATACCAGGCTTTCGGTAGCGGCCTTTTGAAAAGAGGCGCAAATATCGGCGGTGTCTTTTTTATTGATTATGGCGTGCTCAATATTGTCATCGGGCGAATATGATTCAATAATTTTGCGCACGGCAGTTTTGAGGCCGGAGAAAGACAAATTGCAGTCGCCGGAGTTTTGCAGCGGATGAGGCAAAACAAAACGGTTTTCATCACCAAGCACCGCCATTTTTTCAATCATCGGCCCGCCGGGATAGCCAAGGCCGAGCATTTTGGAAACTTTATCGAAGGCCTCTCCGGCAGCATCGTCAATAGTGGTGCCTAAACGCTCAAATTCGCCTACGCCTTTAACAATCAGAATTTGGCAGTGTCCGCCGGAAACCAGCAGCAAAAGATAGGGATACTGGACATCGGAAGTGAGGCGGGCTGCCAACGCATGCCCTTCAAGGTGGTTAACGGCAATAAACGGTTTGTCAAGAGCCAGCGCCAGCGCTTTGGCGGCCATAACTCCGACAACCACGCCGCCGATAAGTCCGGGGCCGGAAGATGCTGCAACCGCATTAATATCTGATGGTTTGAGACTAGCGCGCTTAAAGGTTTCCTGCAGAATTTCATCAATATGCTCTAAGTGGCAGCGGGCGGCAATTTCCGGTACGACGCCGCCATAAACTTTGTGTTCCAACTGGGTGAGCACGGTCTCTCCCAAAATCTCCCGTTTGTCATTAACAATTGCCGCGGCGGTTTCGTCACAGCTGCTTTCTATTCCAAAAACAATCATTTTTTCAGCCTTTGCGCCGCTAATGTTTATTATCGGCAAGAAAATATTGCAGTTTTTTTTATATTATATACACTAGGAAAATACAAATGCCAAGAATTTATGCATAAGGAAACATTAAAATGGTCAAAAAATCAGCCCCTGAAAATCTTGAGCAACCGGTTGCTAAAAAAGGCAAATTTAAGCGGCTGGCAGTAGAACTGGTTGTAGCGGCGGCAGTTGCCGGCGCCGGCTACGGAATGTGGAAAAATCCACAAATTTGGCAGCAAGTGAAAGGTGTTTTCGGACGGGAAGACGCTTATCAGCGGCAAATAGATGCTCTCAATGGGCAAATTGCCGGTTTGCAGCAGCAGTTGGCCGATGTTTCCGCACAAATTAAAGAACCGGATTTGTCTGAATTTGAATTGCGGGTGCGTCGCGCTGAAGACAAAGTTGCGGCAATGGAAGTCATGAACCTTAATGTTATCAAATCCAAAGCGGATATAGCCTCTGTTTTGGGGGTTGTTACCCGTATGGATAAAACGGAACAAAAGCTGAATAAAATTACGGCAGTCGATGATGACAGCGCAATCGTCTTAACCGCGGCTATGCTGGTGAAAGACAGCGCTGAAAGAGGCGGAAGTTTTGAGTATGAGGCGGAAGTTCTGAGCAACATTGCGGCCAATCAGCCAAAATTGAAACGCCAAGTTGAGAAACTGCAGTCGTTTGCTAAGGACGGTATCAAAACCGAATTGCAATTGGCAGGAGAGTTTGACAAGATTTATGCGGGAATTTTGAAAGAACAAGAAAAAGATTTTGCCCAAACCTGGAAAGAACGCTTGAATAATAAACTCGGCGAGATTGTCCAGATTAAAAAGACTAATCAAGAGGCCCCGCAGTTTGAGGCTGATAAGAGTTTGGCGGCGGTGCAGAAAAAAGTTGAAGAAGGATTTTTGCTGCAGGCGGCTTTGTTATTGGAAGATCCGGAAAATGCCGAGTGGATGAAAAATCCGGAATTGCAGGCTTGGGTAAAAGACGTTAAAAACCGCAGCGATTTTTATGATATTATCCGCCAGATTTCGGCGTCATCTTTAGCGGTAATGAAGGTAAACTTTCTGAAGAAAAAAGATCTTTAATTCCGGTTCAGAAAGTCATTTATGGCATTTATAACGCGGTTGACGGTGATGTCGACTTGCTCTTCTTTGGTTTCAACCACAATATCGGCCTCTGAATAGTAGGGGTATTCTTCATTAATATAGGCAGCAAGTTTGTTTTTGAGTTCGGCGTCGTTGCCTCTTAAAAACGGGCGGTGTTGACGGCCGGCAGTGCGATGATATAAAACATCAATATCTGCTTTCAGCCAGACGGTAATGGCGTTCTTTTTGGCAAATTCGCGGGTTTGCGGAGCCACGAAGGAACCGCCGCCGGAGGCAAGCACGCAAGGTGCGCCCTGTAGCAGGCGTTTCATTACTCGAGCCTCTCCGGCACGGTATTCCTCTTGTCCGAAACATTTAAGAATATCTATCAAAGACAGCCCGGCGGCTTTTTCAACTTCTTGATCTCCGTCAACAAAGGGAAGATTCAGTTTTTTGGACAAGCGCTTGCCAACGCTGGTTTTGCCGCTGCCCATTAGTCCGACCAAAAGGATTATTTTATTGTCATTTGTTATCATAATTTTAATTTATCTTTCAGACTTGTTGTGGTAACTATATAAATAAAGGTGTTTTTTAGCAATATTTTTTTTGGGAGAATTTATTATGCGTCAAAAAAAATCTAATTGGCCGTATTACGTTATCGGAGCTTTGCTGTTGGCGGCGGTTTGTTTTGTGGTTCTGCACGAGGTTCCGCTGGAAACTCAGCATGTTGAGGAAGAAATCAGCATCTCTGAAAAATAGCGCGGCAATATGGCGGACTATATTGAAGAGTTTTTAGATATGATGTCTGCCGAGGTTGGCGCCTCGGTTAATACAATTGCGGCATATCGGCGGGATTTGCAGCAGTTTGTTGAGGCTTGCCGGATGCCGCCGGAAAGCGTACAGGCGGCGGATGTGTCGGAGTATGTAACTTTTTTGCATAAAAAACGCTATGCGGTAAAGTCTGTGGCGCGCAAAATCTCGGCTCTGCGAGATTTTTTTAAGTTTCTTTATACCGAAAAAGCTATCAATATAAATCCGATGGCAAAAATTGCGGCGCCTAAGGCCGAAAAGCCATTGCCAAAGTTTTTGACTCAGCAGGATGTATTGGAGCTGATTGCCGCGGCAAAAGAAAAAAACGGAGCGCGCGGCAAACGGCTGAGCGCTATGCTGGAGCTGATGTATGCCTGCGGGCTGCGCGTTTCAGAGCTGGTAGGACTTCCGGAAGGTTGTATAAATTTTGATAAAAAGCAGATTCTGGTACGGGGCAAAGGCAATAAAGAACGCCTGATTCCGGTGGCAGATGCGGCTTTGCATGCCGTGTTGGAATATTTGCAATACCGTGATGAGTTTATCAAAAACGGGCGAAAGTCTATCTGGCTGTTTCCCTCCAAACTTTCTAAACTCGGCCATATAACTCGCGATGGCTTTTTCAAAGATTTGCAGGAGTTGGCAATAATTTGCGGTATCCCGCCTCAAAAAATATCGCCTCACGTTTTGCGCCATTCTTTTGCAACTCACCTTCTGCATGGCGGAGCAGATCTGCGTTCCGTGCAAAAAATGCTCGGGCATGAAGATATTGCCACTACGGAAATATATACACATATAGTGCCTGAAGATTTGCTAAGGGTGGTTGCCGCCGCGCATCCCTTGGGGAAAAAGTCCGTATAACAGCTAATTCAGAGCCATTTGGTTCAGTCTCACAAAATCCACGTACTATTTATGTACGCTAGGATTTTGTTCGCTTTCCAAATAACTCTGCCTTAACTGTTCTACGGACTTTTTCAAATATTGCCGACAGCCAATCCAGGGCCATTTGGTACAGTCTGTATTTCCTACGTTTTTTGTTATTGCTTTGTTTTAATTAAATATTATCGGCTAAAATTAAGAACTGTTCAGGGGTTATTTCTTCGGGACGGGCGGTCAGAGCAACTCCGGCTTGAGCACAGGCCTCTTCTAAATTGCCGATAGACTTGAGGCTCTGGCGAATCATCTTGCGGCGTTGGGCAAAGGCCGTGGCCGTGAGTTTTTCAATTTTGGCAATTTGCTGCGGAGAGAGAGTTTTTTCTTTGGGCTGGAACAGTAAGACGCTTGACCAGATTTTGGGCGCCGGAACAAAACATTCCGGATTGAGGTCAAATAGACGGGTAATGTGGCATTGCAGTTGCGCTAAAATGGAAATCCGCCCATAATCCTTGCATTTGGTGGGAGCGGTTATGCGGTCGGCAACTTCTTTTTGAAACATCAGAGTCAGACTGCAAAAATCTTTTATTTGATACAGCCATTTTATCAGCAGCGGAACCGAGATATTGTAAGGCAGGTTAGATATAATGTGCGTTGGCAAGCCATTGGATGCAAATTTATATTTTAGGGCATCGCCGTTTTGAATATGCATAATACCGCCGGTTTTGCTTTGCAATTCTTCCATAATGCCGATACAGCGGGAATCCATTTCGATAACCGTAAGTTTATCCGGCTCAGCCTTAAGGATTGCCCGGGTCAAGCCTCCGGGGCCGGGGCCGATTTCATAGACCTTAGAACCGGAAAAATCATTGATTTTTTGCGCGCTTAAAGAGGAGCGAATAATTTTATCGGTGATGTTTTGGTTGAGCAAAAAGTTTTGCCCCAAGGCCTTGGCCGCCATCAGTTGATGGGCTTCAACCGTAAGCTTGAGTGAAGGCAGAGAATCGATTATTTCAGCCAGGGAGAGCATCTTAACTCCTAATCTCGATTACGGCTTTTTGGCGCAAGTCCTGCAGAAGCTTTTTGGAGATGGATTCCATTTTTTGATTCTCCAGCATGGTTTTGATTTGTGCTGCCGTCGGGGTTTCCGGTTTATCGGCGGCCGGGTTAAATGTCCGTTGCAGTTTCAAAATATAGTAGCCGTCGCCCAACATTATCGGATCGCTGATTTCGCCAACATCCATGTTTTTGAGTTTGGCTTCCAAAACGGACGCCAGCTTGCCGGTGTTTATCCAGCCAAGGTTTCCGCCGTTGGCAGCGCTGGGGCTGTCGGAAAATTGCATGGCATACAATTCAAAACGATTGTCATTGCGCAAGTTTTCTACCAGTTGCTGAATGTTTTTAGCGTTGCTCTTTTTGATAAAAATTTCCGATACCATATATTTGGGAGTGTTCAAATCGCTTTGAGCCTCAGCCAGTGTCTGTTCAATTTCTTTTTGAGTCGGAGTTCCTTCGGCGTAATATTTTTTGCGAACCAGACGCACCCATGCCAAATCAGACTTGAGCTGCTCCTGCATGGTTGCCTCATTAACGCCGGCTTCCCGCAAAACGGTTTTTAGCTGACCGACGGGAACGCCGTTGCTCTGCTCAAACTGGCGCATGCGTTCGCTAACCTCTTTGTCGGTAATGCTGATGCCGTTTTTGGCGGCTTCCTGCAGTTTTAGTTTCTCATCAATGGCATTGTCCAGCACCCGCTGGGTTATCATATTTTTGGTTTGAGCGTTAAAAGGTATGCGGGTGCTCATCATAAAAGAATTTATGCGGCTCTGAAAATCTTCTGACGAGATAATCTCGCCATTAACCAAGGCAACAATTTTTAACGGCGCGGCATAAGCAAAACCGGCAATGATGCATAGCAAGGCTGAAATCAGCAAGGTTTTTTTCATGGTCAATCCTTTCAAATTATTTGGTGCCTACTCCGCCCAGCGTTTTGAGGTAGAAGGTGGCGCCAAATTTAAAGTCGCCTTCATAATTGGGGTCGTTGGAGTTATCTTTTTGGATATTGAAGATAACCTTGGTGCATTCGTCTTCATAGCTGATAAAGGAGCCCATTTCAAGCGAGCCGCCGTTCTCGGCTAAGTTTTGGCGGTTGTATACGGTAACCGACCAGTTTTTGGTGAGTTCTGTCCGCAAAGATGTATATAATTCCTCACGTTCGGCATCTTTGATGGATGAGGTGTCGTTGGCGGGGAAGAAAATATATCCGACATACATTCTTAAGATTTTAGGTCCGAAACTGGTGGACAATTCGCTGTAGGTTATCGATAAATCGTCTTTATCCAATTTGAAACGATAATTCATATCAAAATATTCGTTCGGCGACGCATATACGCGGCCGACATAGTCCGTGAAAGAGCCGGTTTGTCCGTCAGCCTCGGCAAAACTCTCATCCTTGCTGAACTCGTAGCTTTGTGCCAGCAAAGCCGAGGTGCGTCCCCAGATATTTCCATAAGAACTCCAGTTTAGTCCATAGCTGATGCGGCTGCCGGTGTCGTTGCGGTCATATCCGGAATAGCGGTCAAGATTGAGAATATTGGTATCGTTCAGCTCAACATCCTGACTGTCTTCATTAGGGATTTTTTCCGCTTTGTTGCTTTGGTTAGGCGCAAAAGCGGCGACGATAATGGGCTCTACAATCTGACGTGTTTCTTCTGCAGTGCGAATGAACGGCAGCCGCCATTCCAAACCGACCTGCGGAAAAATTCGGGCAACCGAGCCATCGTATACATGGTTAAAACCATTGTCGTTATATGCGTATTGATCTATATAGTATAAATCTGATTTTAAAGATGCGGTGAGTTTATATTTTTCGCCATAAGGACTGGTGTAGGGCAGATTCCAGGAATTTATCATAGTGGCGCGCTGGCTGGAGTTGCCTTCTTCATGATAAACCGAGGCCATGCTGATGGTATGTTTGTTGTAGGCGCCATAGCGGTTGGTATCGCTGATGTTTTCATAGGTGAACAGCGGCATAACCGTAGGACTGTTGGCATAGCGCAAATCATAGCTTAAAATTTTGTAATAATAAGCCTCTAAGGCCGAGTAGTTGCGGTTATCATATCCTTGCAGTCCGGCACGGGTGGTGAGCCAGGTATCATCATTTTTGGGCAAAGACAAATCTTTGAGGTAGGCGTTGTCAGAGGCATAATTGATATCGGCATCGGCAACCCAATAATCATTCACTTCATAACGCCCTTTGGCAAAAATGTTGCCGCGGTTTTCTTTGCTGTCCGGATCATGCAGATAGCTGCCGGTGGCAGAGATATCGCCGCGGTAGAAGTATTGATTATAGGCGGCGCCGTAGACAAGGCCTTTGTCGCTGCTGAGAATGGGATTAAACAGGATATCCTGCTGATCGTTTATACTCCAGAAATATTGCCCCTGAATAGCCGCGCCCAGATATTGGTTGCTCATAATCCGCGGAAACAAGAAACCGGAGCGCCGTTTAACTGTAGGATCCGGGTGAGAGAGAAAAGGCGTATAAAATACCGGAACGCCTTTTACCTCCAGGGTGGCATTTTGATAGTTTACGTTGTGTTCCTCGGCGTTGTGCTCAACTTTGCGAGCTTTAATCTGCCACAAGGGATCAGAATTTTTACAGGTATCACAAGGCGAATATACCGCGTATGTCATAATCTTTTTGTCTTTGTTGCCGCGCTTGAAAGTGCGGGCGGCAATGCGGGTTTTGTCGGCCATGATCATTTTGATGTTTTGCATCTCGCCTTTGGTCATGTGTTCGGTAAGTTCGGCATAATCGGAGAAAACCACATTGCCGGACTTTTCCAAAATAACCACGTTGCCGATGGCAGTTACGGTATCATCCTTTTGATTGTAGATAATTTTATCGGCTTTGACCGTATAATTGCTGCGGATGATTTCCACGTTTCCGACAGCGGTGACCAGACCCAAATCCTGATTGTTTTCTACTTCATCCGCGCTGAAATAAATCTCCGGATTATCTTTATCTGTTTCTTCTGCCGGTGACATAATGTCAGTAATATTGCGCTCCGGCGAAATGCGCGGTTTGGAGATTCTGGTAATGCTGTCGATGGTTTTTTGCGTGTCGGGGGTTACGATGCTGTCAGCGGATACAGCGGTTGAATACAGCAATATTGAAAACAAAGCAAATCCGGCCGGAGAAGAAAACTTAGGCATCTGCATTCTCCATGCGGCGGGGTCTGCTGTTGAATAACGACGGACGGTAATATTTAAACAGCCAGAGGCAGACGGCAACCGGTATTATCTGATTAAGATACATAACATAAATCCACCATAGGTGTTTGGCGGCCAGGTTTCCGATTGCCAAATCCAGTGCCTGAATGATTATCATGGCAGAAACCGATGCGGAAATAATTTTAATTTGTCCGCGGCGGTTGAAGTTGCCGATAAGCAAACCGGTGCAGGCAATGAGCGCGTATACAATATTCAAGAAAGGAGTGGTAAAACGCTTGTTGCCTTCAACAATCCAACGGCGGACTTCTTTGGGCGAGAGTTCCAGGTTGGAGGCGGCGCTCAAAAGTTCAGTAAGCGTTTTTTCCCTTACGCCGGCCTCGGATTTGGCTTTGGATTCTTTGGCGCCGAAGTCTACGGAATAGCGGTCGAACAAGACGGAGCTGAACTGGTTGTTTTGGCGGTTAATCTCTTGCCTGCTGCCGTGGACTAAGATAATCCGCGGTCCTTTTTCGGTTTGGACAATGCGTCCAAGCTCGGCAGATACGGTGGATTTGGTTTTGGGGTTGCGCTCATCATTGATTAAGATGCCGCCAACGGAGCCGTCAGGCTCATGAGTGGTAATAAAAACGGTTAGTCCGGTTTGCAGAGTGGTAAATTCGCCTTCGCGGAACATTAGGTGCGACACATCATTTTTGACTTGCCATTGCAGGTCATTAAAACGGTTTTCGGCCATCGGGATGCCGAAGTTCATTACCCATATATTGAGCAGAGCCATAACAATGCCGCACAAGAGCGCGGGTTTGGCATTGTCCCAAGGGCTGATGCCGGCGGCTTTCATAACTACCAATTCGCGGTCAGAAAGCATGCGGTTATATACAAACAGAATAGCGGCAAATAATGATATCGGTGCCAAAATGGTAAAAATACGCGGCATCAGCAAAGAGGTCATTTCGGCAAACAGGCCTACGGAGATTCCTTTGTTGGTAATCAGGTCTACAAAGCGCAGCGACTGAGTCAGCCAGATAATTGACATCAGCGAGAAAGATACCAGCAAAAAACCGACCAGAATTTGTTTGGCTATGTATGTGTTTAGTTTTTTCATGACCCCGATTATAACCAAATTATCGGATTAAGAAACAAAAATCTTTGCGAATGTTACAAAAAATGTATGAATTTTTGGTATATTTTGAGAATAAAAGCGTTTTGAACAGTAATTTTATAGCGGCAGAAAGCCACTCCATAAAATCTACTATCCAATATCTCCGGGGATTGTATATTGTAAAAAAGCTGTTTTTACAGGTGTCCGGTTTTTAGCAAATTATGGTATTTATAAACCGAACCATCGGCAACATCCCAGCTGAAATCTTTGTGCATGGCATTTTTCTTCATGGTCAAAATCAGGTCGGGAGCAGTATAAAAAGTGGATAAGGCTTTATCCAGAGCCTCGGTATAGGCGTTCTCGTTATTTTTAAGGCGCTGTCCGGCAAAGTTAGTGCCGTATACACGGCGGTTGTTGCTGAAAAATGCCTCAGTACGGAAACCGTCAACTCCGTCATCTATGGTATCAACCAAGCCGCCGGTGGACATGGCTACCGGGAGCGCGCCTTTGGCCATGGCCTCCATCTGGGTGAGGCCGCAAGGCTCGAATCGGCTCGGCATCATATAAAAGTCTGCAGCCAATTGAATGGCGTATGCAAACTCGTCTTTATAACCGTGAAAGACAAATACGCGCTGTCCGATTTGGGGATTTATCTCGCAAACTTTGTCTTTGAGTTTGGTCAGCATCTCAAAATAGTTTATGTCACCGGCACCGCCCAAGATAAAGATTGGTGGTTCCACATTTGAATCTTTGTATTTTTTGGTCAGATTCAAAATTGCCTGCGCGGCGATATCGTATCCTTTTTGTTCAACCAGACGGCTGGTGGCGCAGATAATCGGAGTTTGCGAGGCATCTTTTACCGCTTTGGTTAAATCTTCAAATTTGTAAATATCCACCAGCGGAATTACTTTTTGTTTGTAGTCCCGGTCAGAGGCAATTTTGGAAAGCAGCTTGATAAATTCTTTTTTGTTTTGGAGTTTGCCCTCCAGAGTATCTTCATTAAAAGTCACAAATCCGGAAACTCCGAAATATTTATTTACCGCGTCAATTTTGGCGGCGTTGGGCGAGATAAGTTTTTTCTCATAGCCGTTGACAATGCCGAAAAAGTCGCGATGGTCTTTGCGGATTTTTAAAATGTCGCGGAAGTCAAAGCCGAACCCCAGTTCTTTGGAAACCTCTTCCAGATAGTTTTTGGAAACTGTAACAACGCGATCCGCCAGATGAAAGTTGCAAGACGCCTGATTGTAGCAATCGTGCACAATCAAAG
>JBNMLW010000006.1:0-15317 GCA_050875025.1 Alphaproteobacteria bacterium | reverse complement strand
GATTTGCAGCGTACTCAAGATGATTCCAAAACAGGTGTGGAACTGAAGGGCATTAAGGCCGTAAATCCGTTTACCGGCACAGAGATTCCGGTGTTTATTTCAGATTATGTTCTGACCGGATACGGCACCGGCGCAATTATGGCAGTGCCGGCGCATGATCAACGCGATTATGACTTTGCCAAAGTGTTTAATCTGCCGATTATTCAGGTTTTGGAAGGCGGCGATATCTCTGAAAAAGCTTGGGAAGAAGACGGCGTGCATATCAATTCGGGATTTTTGAACGGAATGAACAAAGAGCAGGGTATGAAAACAGCTATTGATTATGCGGTTAAAAACGGATTTGGCCGTGCCAAAGTTAACTTTAAACTGAGAGATTGGGTATTTTCCCGCCAGCGCTATTGGGGTGAACCTATCCCGATGGTTTATTGCGAACACTGCGGTTGGCAGCCGATACCGGAATCCGAATTGCCTTTGACGCTGCCGGAGGTTCCGGATTATCACCCAAACGATGAAGGCGAATCGCCGTTGTCTAAAGCCGGAGATTGGTTGAATGCAACTTGCCCGAAATGCGGCGGGCACGCGCGCCGCGAAACTGATACTATGCCGAACTGGGCAGGATCTTCGTGGTATTTTCTGCGTTATTGCGATCCACACAACAATAAGGAATTTGCCTCTAAAGAAGCCTTGGACTATTGGATGAATGTGGATTGGTACAATGGCGGTATGGAGCATACTACTCTGCACCTGCTGTATTCTCGTTTTTGGCATAAGTTCCTTTATGACTGTGGTTTGGTTCCGACGAAAGAGCCTTATAACAAGCGTACCTCGCATGGTATGATTTTGGCATCTAACGGCGAAAAAATGTCGAAGTCGCGCGGCAATGTAATTAACCCTGATGACATTGTTGATGCCTATGGCGCTGATACATTCCGCTTGTATGAAATGTTTATCGGTCCGTTTGATCAGGTGGCAATGTGGTCTGAAGAAAGCCTGATGGGCGTATATCGTTTTGTCGGTAAAATATACAGCCTGTTTAAGAAGGTCAGCAAAGAGGCAAAAGCTTCCGCCGCTGATTTGCGGGCGATGCATAAATGTATTTTGGAAGTTACCGAACGTATTGACCAGATGAAGTTTAATACCGCGGTTTCTTCATTGATGACGTATGTAAACTATTTGAGCGGAAAAGAGCAAATTTCGGTTGAAGAATACAGCACGCTTATCCGCATGATGTGTCCGTTTACTCCGCATTTGGCTGAAGAAATGTGGGCTCGTCTGGGAAATGATAATTTGGCGGTTACCGCCGAGTGGCCAGTTGGCGATGCCAAGCTGGCGGAAGACAACACGGTTACATACGCCGTACAAATTTGCGGAAAAGTCCGAGGCACAATGGAAATGCCTAAAGATGCGCTGCGCGAAGAGGTTGAAAAAGCCGCTTTGGCTATTAACAACGTTCAGCGCCAGCTTGAGGGCAAGGAAATTAAAAAAATTATTGTTGTGCCAAACAAGATTGTTAACATTGTTGCCTAGAAGGATGCCTTTATGAGCAAAAAACTTTTAGTATTGCTGTTGGCCGGAATATTGGCGGGTTGCGGTTTTGAACCGTTGTACGTGCAGCGTAAAACTGCCGGATCGTGGTATTTTGGCGGTAAAACTGATGTCTCGATAACGACAGAAATGGCAAAAATAAAAGTTGAACCGATAGCGGATCGTTTCGGCCAGCAGGTGCGCAACGAGCTGTTGGATTTGCTCACCCCGAAAGGCGCGCCTAAGAACCCGAGTTATCGGCTTAAAGCCAAATTGGCAGAGCGCGATGTGGTTCAACAGGCAATGCGTAATGATATCACCGCTACCAGCGAACGAGTTGCCTATAAAGTTGAATACCAACTGCTGAAGGGCAGCGACACGCTGGTTACCGGTGACAGCGTAGCATACGTAAGCTACGACATTATGGCGAATCCGTATTCTACCACCATGGCACAGAAAAAGACCGAAACTGACGCCGCAAAGATTATAGCCAATGATATTGCTCTGCGTTTGGGGGCATATTTCCATTCTCAATTGTCAGAGAAAGGGGCGGGCAGTGATTTATAAAGCTGCGCAAATAGAAAAATATCTTAAAAAGCCGGAGATGAATATCAAAGGCTTTTTGGTTTATGGCAGCAATGAAGGTTTGGCCGCGGAATATGTGCGCAAGCTGATTTTGACAGTGTCTGCTGATTTGTATGATCCGTTTGCGGTGGTCTATCTAAACGGAGCCGAGGTTAATTCGGATCCGGGGCTGATGATTTCGGAATACAACAGCCAATCGTTGATGGGCGGACGCCGCGCAATTGTGATTAAAGATGCCGATAACAATTTGACCAAGCATCTTAAAGCATTGCTGGAAAATTACAGTTCTGACAGTTTGTTGATTATTTCCTCGGCAAATCTTAATAAAAAATCATCGTTAGTGACGTTGGCCGAAGGCAACGAAAATATGGCGGCGATTGCCTGCTATGAAGACCGCGATGAGGATATATTTTCAACCGCCCGCAACCGCTTTATTGAAGCTGGTATCACGATTAATAACGAGGCTTTGCAACTGCTTTGTGCTCGAATGTCTAATGATCGATTGACCAATTTGGGCGAGATTGAAAAACTGATTACTTATATCGGTGACAAGAAGAATGTTACAACAGACGATATCAGGGCGGTGATTGCCGATCAATCGTCTTCTTCCAGCGAAGATATATGCTACTTTGCTGCCGGAGGTTATAGCGCTAAGGCACAGGCGGCTCTGCAAAAAATGCTGAATGAGGGAGAAGAGCCGGTTTCGATCACTCGTTCGCTGACTTATCATTTTAATCGTCTGCTTACTTGCCAGGCGGCAATGGAAAAGGGCGACAGTTTGGATAAATCGGTAGATAAGCTGGTGCCAAGAATTTTGTTTTATCGGGCGTCGGCGTTTAAGCGGCAGTTGGCAATTTGGCCGAAAGAACGCTTGTTCTCGGTTTTGGAATTGTTGTATAAATGCGAAAAAGACTGCAAAACTACCAACATGCCGGCGCCGGAAGTTCTGAGTTATACGATTTTGCAGATTGCTTCGGCCGCGGCCAAACTGGCACAGCGTTAACCTAGTTTTTTGATAAATTCTTTGCGGTTGCGGCGTCCCATGCTCCAAAGGTTGCCAATGCCGTTAATCGGCTGCACCTCATGTTTGGATTTGAAATTGAAATCGCGGCTGAAAAACAGAGAGGTGGTTTTGGTGTAGCAATTCATGGGACAGAAACCATAAAAATCAACCTGCAGCAAATTTGCGGCGCGCAGTGCGGCGATGGAATTTTGGTATTCTTTGCTGGTATTGACGCGGTCACTGTCATCAAGGATGATTAATCCGCCGGGCGCCAATCTTTGCAGAGCTGTTGCGCAGCATTCAGCGCGGCGCTTGCCGTCGACAATTATTACATCAAAGCTCTCATCGCTTTCCAGAATGGCTTGTTCGTAGCCGGTGCCTTCATCCCGCCAGAGCACTGTCTGGTTGGGGGCGGTAAATTCTGACTGCCATTTGGCAAACCAGGTTGGGTTATCTTCAATGCTGATTACTTTTAGGGCACGGGCAGCCCAAAATTTGGAAGAATTGCCGCAGCCAAATTCAAAAATCTTTTTGGCGGAATAATCAAATTGGCTTAAATATTCAATTGCCGGATAAGTGTACCAGGGAATAGGGTTTCCATCTTTATCAACACAGCATTTGTCATCAATAGTGCGGGCAATGGCAAAATCTTTTTCCCACATATCGATGAATTTTTGGAATTTTTCGCTGTACATTTGTTTTTCCTTTCCGGCTTGAAAGCATCATTTTGAGTTTTATATATTAATCGGATTACAAATATTTACAAGGAGATTAATTATGAATGGTTTTTGGCGGAACTTGGCTTTAATCTTGACCATTATCGGCGGAATCAACTGGGGGCTGGTAGGCGCGTTTGATTTTGACTTGGTGGCTTTCTTGTTTGGTTCAATGAGCATCTTGAGCCGCACTATCTACATCTTGGTCGGCTTGTCGGCGCTGGCTATGATTTTTGTTCCGGCGTGCTCATTAAAAACTCGGCTGACCGGCAATTGATTATAGGCGGGCTTAGTCCGCAAGGCAATAAAAAACCCTGCTTGAAACAGCAGGGTTTTTAGCTTTGAGATTCAGCTTATTCGGCTGAAAAAGCTTTAGCCTGTTTGCCGGCTTCATCATCGGTACGGGCAACGTTTACCAAAATGGTTTGAGAAACCTCAGGGTGGAGGTTCAGTTTAACCGTGTAAACACCCAAGTCTTTGATGGTTTTGTCAAGATGAACCTGGCGCCGCTCTACGGCAAAGCCAGCCTCTTTAATAGCGGCGGCAATGTCACGGATGGTTACAGAACCATAGAGTTGGCCGGTTTCAGCAGCCTGACGAATCAAAACAGCAGAGAAACCTTTGAGGGCTTCTGCCAGTTTGTCGGCTTCTTCGCGCAATTTCTTGTTGTGAGCTTCTAACTCAGCCTTCTGCTGTTCATAAACAGCGAGGTTGGCTTCGGTTGCGCGCAAAGCTTTTTTGTTCGGCAACAGATAGTTACGAGCATAACCGTTTTTAACAGTTACTTTTTCGCCCATTTTACCCAATTTTTCTACGTGTTCGAGCAGAATAACTTCCATTTCTTTTCTCCTCTTACATAGCTACATAGGGCAACAAGCCGAGGTAACGGGCGCGTTTGATGGCGCGAGCCAATTCTCTCTGCTTTTTGGCGGAAACTGAAGTGATACGGCTGGGGATGATTTTGCCTTTTTCGGAAATATAACGAGAAAGCAGTTTTACATCCTTGTAGTCAATCTTGAGGCCGTCTTCACCGGAAAACGGGCAGCTTTTTTTTCTTCTAAAGAATACTTGTTTAGCCATTTTTGCTCTCCTATTCTTCAACAGCGGCAGCTTCAGAACTGTCAGCATTCATAGCATCAGAAAAATCTTCAACTTTGACAGTCATGTAGCGGATAATGTCTTCATTAACTCTGAGCAGGCGCTCATATTCGGCAATAGCCTGAGCCGGAGCAGAAATGTTCAGCAGAACATAGTGGCCTTTGCGGTTCTTTTTGATGCGATAAGCAAGGTTCTTAAGACCCCAGTTATCAACGCGGACAACTTCACCACCCTGGTTAGCAATAACTTTGCTCATGTCAGATACAATGCTGCTAACCTGTGAAGCGCCCAAATCCTGACGTGCAATCAGCACGCTCTCATATTTGGTCATTAGATAAATCTCCTTATGGATTCTCAACAAATGGCTCTTTAAGAGCCGGTTCTTGTATAGCCAAACCGCAAGCGCGGATGGCAAGGGACGAGCCTGAAAATAGCACAAAATCTTAAGATTGCAAGCTTTTTTTAAAGAAGATTTAATCTTTTAAGCCTATGTTATGCTTATACAAAAGGGTTTTTGCCATGCAATTTGGAAGATTTTTAACATTATTGTCCATATCCGCATTGTCTGCCTGGAGCGCATCGGCTCAGGCAACAGTCGTTTCCGATACGGATATCGGTTTGCAAAACAGCCGTGACCGCACGGTTGTCCATTGTTATGACAGTGAAAGCGCATCGGCTGAAGAATGCGCTAAGTATTTTGAGGCCAAGGGATATGTTCGGTTTCGGGATATTCCGTATAAAACCGCCGGTTATGACTTTTTAAAAGTCGATACCTATCCGACACGGCGCTGGCGCAATTCGGAAATTACTCCTCGTTGGTAGGCTCTGTATGCTGGGGCGGATAAATACAATCACCTTTAACGGACTTGATGTTTTGGACGTGGATCTGCAAGTGCAGATGGCGTCCGGTTTGCCTAATTTTATCATTGTCGGGCTGCCGGATAAAGCGATTGCCGAAAGCAAAGAGCGGGTGCGCTCGGCGCTGCAGTCTTTGGGCTTGAACCTGCCGGCCAAGCGGATTGTCATTAATCTGGCGCCGGCGGATTTGCTTAAGGAAGGCTCGCACTTTGATTTGCCGATTGCGCTGGCGGTTTTGGTGGTGATGGAAGTGGTTCCGGCAGAGGCGCTCAAAGAATATATGGTGATGGGTGAGTTGTCTTTGGACGGCTCAATATTGCCGGTAAACGGAGTGCTTCCGGCGGCAATGAACGCCAAAAGGCGCGGACTTGGTTTGATTTGTCCGGCAGCGCAAGGTTCCGAGGCAGTTTGGGCGGGGCTAAGCAAGATAGCGGCCGCGGCAAATTTGGCAGAGCTGCTTAACCATCTGAAGGGAAACCGCCTTTTGCCACAACCGACAGCAGAGCGGGCAGAAGAAAAGTATAACCTGCTGGATATGGTGGATGTTAAAGGACAGGAAAGCGCTAAAAAAGCCTTGGAGGTAGCTGCTGCCGGCGGGCACAATTTGTTGATGGTCGGGCCTCCGGGGTCGGGCAAATCAATGTTGGCCGCCAGGCTGCCTTCTATTTTGCCGCCGATGACGGTGGAAGAGGCACTGGAAACCAGTATGATTCATTCTATTGCCGGCGAGTTAAAAGGCGGGCAGATTTCTTTTGAGCGTCCGTTCCGCGCGCCGCATCATAATGCCTCTACGCCGGCTTTGGTGGGTGGAGGACGCAAGGCGCAGCCCGGAGAGATATCTTTGGCGCATAACGGCGTGTTGTTTTTGGATGAGCTGCCTGAGTTTAATCGGGCAACGCTGGAGGCATTGCGCCAACCGCTGGAAAATGGCTGCGTGAGTATATCACGCGTAAATGCCCATACGACATATCCGGCGGATTTTCAGTTGGTTGCCGCGATGAATCCCTGCCGTTGCGGACATCTTGGCGATCATAGCCTGGAATGTTCGAGGGCGCCGATTTGCGCGCAAGAATATCAGGCTCGCATATCCGGGCCGCTGCTGGACAGAATAGATATTCAGATAGAAGTTCCGGCCGTCAGCCCTTGGGATTTGGCCGGAGTGAAAAGAGGCGAAAGTTCTGCCGCTATCAGAGAAAGAGTGATCCGGGCCAGAGAAATTCAACGCAATCGGCTTAAGGAACTCGGCGAAACCAATATCTTTACAAATGCCGGGCTGAAGGGGCGTTTGCTGGAAGAGGCGGCCGAACTTGACAATGATGCCAAAGAGCTGTTGATTGCCTTTGCCGAGCGCAATAAACTGTCGGCGCGCGCCTATCATCGATCTTTGCGGTTAGCAAGAACAATTGCGGACTTGCAAAATGAAACAAAAATCCGTAAACTGCATGTAGCCGAGGCACTGTCTTATCGTCGCAGTTTGTCCGGCCGAAAATAAACGGGAGTTTAATGATGAAAAAGTTTTTGAATATTAAAACGTTAGCCGCTGTGCTGTTGCTGGCATCCTGTAGCAAAGAGAGTCCGGAGCTGATACCCTGCATGTGCGATGGTAGCGAATCGACATTAGGATTGTTTGATTGTATGTGCGAGCCGGCCAAGAAAAAGCCGGTTAAACGGTTTTCTTATCTGCAAGATACCAATAAACCCCGTTATCAGACGCTGATTATTGATGAAGATCAGCAAAATGCCTATTTTTATCTGCATCAACAACGCAACAGCTTTGCTCCCGTTAAGCTGGAGAATGTTGATTTCAGAATCCGCAAAGGCCGTGAATACGAGAATTACAGCAACAAACTCGGCAACTATCGTTTTCGGATTTTCGGCTGCCGCCGGGAAAGCAAAAACGTGTTCCTGAATGAAGGCCGCGCAATGCAAAAAGACATGAAATTTTTTGATGTCTTTTATGAAACGATGAATGATTATTATCCGGTGGTGGTTGATGCCAAGAGCCCGTATTATCTGGATTCCGACCGGATTGAAACGCCTGAATATATTATGACTGCCGAAATCACCGATTATTTCATGAATATCTGTGACGAGTTTGACTGGGATAATGTAAAACAGAAAAAACTGCGCAGCGGTTCTTCGGAAATGACCGTGGTATGGCGGGTAATGAGTTTGGATAAACAAGAGGTATACTGCAAAGGCATGACCAGCGGTTATGGGCAGATATCGGAAGGCGAGCCGAACGGCGAAACCCTGCTGGCAGAGCGCGCCTTTGAAGATGCTTTGACAAAGGTTCCGGAAATCCAGTGCTTTAATTCTACTTTGGCACAGCGTATCCGTCCGGAAGAAATCCAACGTCAATTGGCTTATCTGCGCGGAATGGAAAACCGCTATAAGACATTTGCCTCTCAATACAGTGAGGAGATTCGCGGCGTGGAAATGCTGCAGAGATGCGCCTCCGGCGTGGTACCGGTTAATCAAACCTTGATTAGCGCGCAAAACTGTTATGAACCGGCTGTCTGCGGCGGATATATTCCGGTACAGCATCAGTATGTGAACGAGGACTATGGCATTACCGGTTCCGGCGCAATGGTTATGGTTGACGGCGGCTGCCGCCGTGCTGAAGTTCTTGAGACCGGCGGAGTTGCCGGTACCGGCGGTGTTATTGAGGAAAATGGCGGCGTAATGGTCAAAAACGTGACCGATAATGTCAAAATTACCGATGACTATTGGGTCGATGTGCCGCTGGAAGAGGCTAATCTGGTGGAAAGCCGCAACATGATTGGCATTGATAATTATTTCTGCATTAAGAATCAGCCTCCCTATGCTGATATGAATCCTCATAATCTTTATAAGGTTCGTGCCTCTATCGTTTCGGTAGAAAATGCGGACGGAAAGAAGGGTTCAGGATTGATTATTGCCGATAATCTGGTGCTTACTTCAGCTGATTTGATGGTTAAGGGCAATAATAGCTTTAAGCTCAAAACTATTAACGGCAAGGAAATGAGCGGCGCGGCAATGCGTGTTAACCCGAATAAGAATGTGGCGTTGATTTTGCTGGATAAGTCCACACAGTTTACTCCGCTGCCGTTGTCTTTGGATTTGCCGGAAGTTAATAAAGATATTTTAATGACTCTCGGTTTGTTGGATTTGGACAAAGAAGGCGAAGGATATTTGGACAATGAAGGTAAAGTTATCGGGTATCGCTGGAGCGATGACGGCAGCGCCGAAATTATCGTTGATACTTTTGTTCAAACCGTAACCCTCGGCGGCGCCTTGATTGACAAACACGGCAATATTGTCGGCATGGCTCACAGAACCAAAAAGTTTGATGACAATCCGGATCTCTTTATTCCGATTGAAACAGCCCTTAAAGGTCTGGGTCTGGAAATCTGCGGCCGTGATTTCGGCACTCGCAAACCGGCCGGATTTGAACTGACTCCGCTTGCCGATGCGATTGAAGCTTCTGGTGATAAGACGCCGAAGCCGATGAGTAATAAGGACAAGAAGTAACAGATTAGGCAAGCTCGCAAGAGCGCTGACTAATCGTAAAAATAAGAAAAAGCTGAAAATTCATGTACTATTATGTACACTAGGATTTTCAGCTTTTTCATTTTTACTTCTATTCAGCGGCTCTATCGAGCTTGCTTGAAATAGTGTAGAGTAGGCGAGGTTGTGCTGGTTGGTGTTGTGGCTGGGGCATAATCTTATATGAATTGCCGATAATCAAATTCCTTCTTGCATTTATACTTTTAAATCCCTACATAAAAGTCATCATTAATTAATATAAGGAAAAGCGATGACTACAATTCTTTGCGTGCGGCGCGGTGATGAAGCAGTAATGGCCGGCGATGGGCAAGCTACATTGGGCGAGGCTGTCATATTTAAATCTAAATCAGTCAAAGTGCGGAGAATCGGCAATGGTAAGATTGTTGCCGGTTTTGCCGGTGCGGCTGCCGACGGGATTACTCTTATTGAGAGGTTGGAGGCAAAGCTTGAAAAGCATGCCAACCAATTAAAAAGAGCGGCAGTAGAACTGGCCAAAGACTGGCGTATGGATAAGTATTTGCGGCAGCTGCAGGCATTTATGATTGTGGCAGATAAAGATACTTCGCTGGTAATATCCGGAACCGGCGAGGTGATGGAGCCTGATGACGGGATTATCGGTATCGGCAGCGGCGGCAACTATGCCATGGCGGCGGCAAAAGCACTGTATGACGTGCCCAATATGAGTCTGGAAGAGATTGCCCGTAAGGCAATGAAAATAGCCGGTGATATTGATGTTTATACCAACCACAATGTTATTATAGAGAGAATAAGCAATGATGAGTAGTTTTAGTCCGCGGGAAATTGTTTCGGAACTTGATAAATATATTATCGGGCAAGATGAGGCCAAAAAGGCCGTGGCAATTGCGTTGCGCAATCGGTGGCGCCGGATGCAGCTGCCGGAACGTTTGCGGGAAGAGATTGTGCCCAAAAATATATTGATGGTGGGGCCGACCGGTGTGGGTAAAACGGAAATTTCGCGCCGTCTGGCCAAGCTGGCAAAAGCGCCGTTTATTAAGGTGGAAGCAACCAAATTTACGGAAATCGGCTATGTCGGGCGCGATGTTGAAAGCATTATCCGCGATTTGGTAGAGATTGCCTTAAATGATACTCGCAAAACCATGCGTAAACAAGTTTGCGCCCGTGCCGAAGAGGGCGCGGAGGAACGCTTGCTGGAGGCTCTGGTTGGCGCCAGTGCCGGAGAAGAAACCAAGCAGAAATTCCGCCAATTGCTGCGCGAAAATAAGCTTGATGAGCGCGAAGTTGAAATTGCCCTGCTGGAGACATCAAATGCCTCGATGCCGACCGTTGATATTCCTGGTATGCCGGGCGCTTCAATGGGAATGATCAGTCTTGGCGATTTGCTGGGCGGCAGTACTCCCAAATATAAAACCCGCAAGCTTAAAGTTGGTGAAGCGCGCAAAATTTTGATTGATGAAGAAAGCGATAAGCTGCTGGATAATGATACGATTACCCGCGAGGCAATAAAGTCAGTTGAGAATGACGGTATAGTCTTTATTGATGAAATAGACAAGATTACCGGAAAATCTGAAGGCGGTCGCGCCGATGTTTCCCGCGAGGGCGTGCAGAGAGATTTGCTGCCGCTGATTGAGGGAACAACTATCAGCACTAAATATGGTATGGTCAAAACCGATCATATTCTCTTTATTTGTTCAGGCGCTTTTCATTTGGCAAAGCCGTCAGATTTGCTGCCGGAGCTGCAGGGGCGTTTGCCGATAAGAGTTGAACTGCAGGCGCTTACGCATAATGATTTTGTGCGGATTTTGACCGAGCCGGAAGCTAATCTGATAGAACAATATACAGCGCTTTTGGGAACCGAGAATTTCTCGTTGAAATTTGAGCCGGCGGCAATTGATAAGATTGCCGATGTGGCGGTGGAAATTAATGAAAATGTAGAAAATATCGGTGCCCGCCGTTTGCATACGGTGTTGGAAATTTTGCTTGAAGATATCAGCTTTAATGCTTTTGATTGTGGTGGGCGTGGTGAATTGATTACGGCGGCAATGGTAGAAGAAAAGCTTGGAAAATACACCAAAGCCGGGGATTTGTCGAAGTTTATACTCTGATGCCTATACGCTCCGGAATATATATTCATTGGCCGTTTTGCCGCAGTAAATGTCCGTATTGCGATTTTTTCAGCAAGGTGCAAAAAAATGTGCCGCAAGACAAACTGGTTGACGAATATTTGGAAGATATTGAATATTATGCGGAAACGGCTGATATTAAAGACATCGGTTCGGTGTTCTTCGGCGGAGGAACGCCGTCGCTGTTGTCGGCGCATAATATTGAGCGCATTTTGAATAAGATTGCCGGCTGCTGGCATTTGGACAAGAATGCGGAAATATCTTTAGAAGCAAATCCGAATACCAACCATGACGGAATGTTTGCTGATTTGAAAAAGGCGGGGATAAACCGTCTTTCGTTGGGAATCCAGTCGCTGCGCTCAAATCAACTTAAATTTTTGGGGCGCACCCATAGCTTGGAAGATGCTTTGCGTTCGGCAGAAGAAGTGCTCCGTGTCTTTGATAATCATTCTGCCGATGTGATTTATACGCTGCCGGGACAAAACGAAAAAGAATGGCGGGCGGAACTTTGCGAGTTGGACAATTTGGGCTTTCGGCACTTGTCTTTGTATCAACTGACTATTGAAGACGGAACAATATTTGCTAAAAAAGGCATCGTTCCGGCAGATGAGGATGCAGCCGCAAGGCTTTATGAATTGAGCAACAATTTGCTGGCGGAATACGGGTATCAGCGCTATGAGGTTTCTAATTATGCGCAAGCAGGTTTTGAATGCCGGCACAACAATCTGTATTGGCAGGGGGATGATTATGTCGGCATTGGTAACGGCGCGCACGGCAGGCTGCATATAGGCGGCAAAATTTTTGCAACTACACACAAGAGGCAATTGGAAGAGCTGACTGCTGATGAGCGGGCAGAAGAATTGCTTTCGATGGGTTTGCGCCTTAAAGAAGGGATTAATAAGCGGCATTTTGTTGAGTGTCGCGGAATTGAGTTGGAAAAGACAATAAATCTTGAGGCCTTAAAAAATCTTTCTGCCCAAGGTTTGTTGGAAAATACGGCAGAATATTTACGAGCGACTGATGCCGGATTTTTGGTGTTGAACAAAATTATTGAAGAATTGGTTTAGTCCATAACGGCATAATCCTGCGACACAATCAGCAACATCAGAATTAAGAAAAATATCATGGAAAATCCGGCCTTGACTGATACATTATCGGGGATTTTGTTGTATTTGTTGAGCAAAAAGACAAATATCGGCGCTGTCAGCAGCAAGGCTATAACATATCCGGGGTTGGGCGCCAAGCGCATAGCCATGGTTTTGGAGGCAATCAGCGCGGCAGAAAAACTGACAATATAAATGCCGACCCGAACAACTTTGGGCGCAAATACCTGGGTGAAAAATCCTTTGAAACCGGGATGAACGCGCTTGATAAAAAATATGGCGTTGTAAAGCCCGCTGACAAAAGTGGCAACCACCAGATAATAGGCGATATTTGCCCAAACGTTTTGTCCCATTAGAGCAATCTCTTTGGTGGCAATGCTCATGCCGGCAAGAGCAAAAACTGCCGGAATTGTATATATCGCAACCTGGCGGCTGACCGGACTTTTTATCATATACCAATAACTTACGGTAAAGCCGAACAAAACCAGCAACAGAGTAATAAAAGCATTGCCGTTGTGGGCAAAGGCAATAAACAAATCCGGTGTCAAAAGCCACCACAGAACCGTTGTTACCAGCGAAGTGACCGCCAAAGAGCGGGATGTTGCTCCGGCGCCGAAATTGGCGGAGGCAAAAAAGATGTGGGAATCATAAATGCCGATCATCCAACCTTGAAATATCAGCAAAAACCAGTTGTAAGCGCTGGTTTGTAAGGGGAGAAAAAATAAAAAAGGCAGAAATACTACAGCAATGCCAAAACCGCGCCATATTCCCAAAATATAGCCGTTGATTTTGTGCTCTTGGTTTACCAATGTATATAAAGCGGTAAAAAAGCCATAAACCAAGCCGTTTATTATCCAAAGCATCTGCCGTTTTCCTCTGAGTGGGCGATGCTTTTATATATAAGGGCAAATGTGCCGACTTAAAGGGTATATTTTTTGAATGCTTCTGCCAGGTCAACAGCATCAGCTTGGCGGCAGACAGCAGTCAGAGTGCCGTCGTCTTTGATTTGTCCTTTAGCCATGATAATGATGCGGTCGGCAATAGCTTCAGCCTCATCGAGCAAATGAGTTGAAATGAGAATGGTTTTCTCTTTGCCCATTTGGCGGATAAGCTTTTGAATATGCTCTTTCTGATTGGGATCCAGGCCGTCGGTGGGTTCATCCAGCAGCAGAATCGGAGCATCAGATAAAATAGCGGCGGCAAAACCGACGCGGCGCCGATATCCTTTGGAAAGAGTTTCGTTCTTTTGAGACAACACATTGGAAACTTGCGCCAGCTCGATAACTTGTTTCAGCCGTTCTGAACTCACATTTTTGAGTTCGGCAATATATTTAAGAAATTGTTTTACGCTCATGTCGGGGTAGAGCGGCGAGCCCTCCGGCAAAAAACCGATGGCCGCTTTGCAATCGGCCGGAGCGGAATTAATATTTTTGCCCATAATTTCTATTTCGCCGGAATCCGGCGCCAGATAGCCGGATATCATATTCATCAAGGTGGATTTTCCGGCGCCGTTGGGACCCAAAAGGGCGATTACCGAACCGGAAGCAGCCGAAAAACTCAAGTCTTTGACCGCTGCAATGCTGCCAAAATTTTTATTGAGATTGCTGATTTTCAGGCTGTGAGGCATGGGATTATTCCTTGTTTAATTCATAGAGCATAATGGCGGCGGCGGTGGAAACATTGAGGCTTTCGACTTTTTCGTTCATTGGCAGTTTGACGGTGATATCACAATTTTCTTCTACCAGCCTGCGCATGCCTTTGCCTTCTGAACCCATAATAATGGCGTTTTTGCCGCCTTTTTTGAGCTTATCAACGGTGGTTTGGGCATAGCCGTCCATGCCGATTGTCCAGAATCCGGCGTCCTTAAGCTGTTCCAGGGCGCGGCTGAGGTTGGTTACGCGGCAGATTGGCAAAAATTCAATCATTCCGGCCGAGGCTTTGGCCATGGAGCCGGTTTCTGCCGGAGAGTTTTTATCTTGCACAATCAGCGCCAAAGTGTTGAAGGCAACGGCAGAGCGGATTATGGCGCCGATATTTTGCGGGTCAGTCACCTGATCCAAGATCAAGACATGGCAGTTATCTTGTTTTTCGGCCATGGCTATTACGTCTTCAAGCGCAACCGGCGGAAGTTCGGAACAAAACAGGGCGAATCCTTGGTGCACGGCTTCCGGCGGCAAAAGTTTGTCAATTTCTTTGCGCTCAACAATCTGCAGTGCTGCATTAGGCGATGCACGGCGGATTTCCTCGGCATTTTCTTTGGTGCATAAGATCTTGGCAATTTTGCGCCGCGGATTTTTCAATGCGCTCAAGACGGCATGGCGCCCGTATAAAATCAGCGGGCTTTTTTCGGGTTTGTTGTTGGGTTTGGACATTATTTTATAACCTTTCTTAAAATACCGCCGGCCTGGTTCAGCATTTGTTCGGCGTCTTCTTTGGAACATTGTTTGACAGCCATGACGCAGGCTGTTTTGACATTGCGTCCGCTGAGTTCTATATATTTTTGCGCCTCACCATAGGGGATAGCGGCAATTTCAGATACAAAACGGCAGCCGCGGTCAACCAGTTTTTCATTCAGCATACGGACATCTATCATATAATTTTGGTAGGTTTTGCCGATGCGAATCATGGCGCCGGTGGAGAGCATATTGAGAATCATTTTTTGAGCGGTGCCGGATTTCATACGGGATGAACCGGTGATGGCTTCTTCTCCAACAATCGGGTTGATAAATATATTGGAAAATTTTTGCAGTTTGGCCTCGGGGTTGGAGCTGATGCCGAT
>JBNMLW010000005.1:0-15464 GCA_050875025.1 Alphaproteobacteria bacterium | reverse complement strand
TCATTCACGATAACTCCAAGCGCGCCAACAAAAAGTTTGTGGCCGTAAACTGTGCGGCTATTCCCGAAACTTTGTTGGAATCTGAACTGTTTGGCTATGAAAAAGGCGCTTTTACCGGCGCGGTTGCCCGCCGTATCGGCAAGTTTGAAGAGGCCTCCGACGGCACTCTGCTGCTGGATGAAATTTCTGAAATGGATATTGGAATTCAGGCCAAATTGCTGCGTGCCATTCAGGAAAAAGAAATTGACCGCATCGGCGGCAAGGCTCCGATTAAGGTAAATACCCGTATCATTGCCACCTCCAACCGCAATTTGGAAGCGGCTGTTGCCAACGGAACTTTCCGGCAGGACTTGTATTATCGTTTGAATGTTATCAGCCTTAATATTCCCGATTTGAAAGACCGCAAAGGCGATATCATTGTCTTGGCCAAACACTTTATCAAAAAATATTCCGAACTCAATGAACTGCCTATGAAAGATTTATCGGCAGAGGCGGAAAAAGCTTTGCTGGCTTATGATTGGCCGGGAAATGTCCGCGAGTTGGAAAATACTATGCACCGTGCGGTGTTGATGTCCACCGGAGAAGATATCGGGGTTGAGGCCATTATGCTGCCGCAGTCTCATAAGGAAGAAACAGAAGAAGCCTCTCCGGCCGTCGGGCAGACGGTTGCCGGCATGGAGCGCAAACTGATTATTGATACTCTCAAGCACACATTGGGCAACCGCACCACGGCAGCCAACATTTTGGGAATATCTATCCGCACTTTGCGCAACAAACTCAAACAATATCAGGATGAGGGCTTTGACGTTCCTCCTTCTGCACTGGGATAATAGCTTCAGATGGCTGGTCAAAATAATATGTTTGGAAAATCTTTTAAGGATATGCTGCTTGGTTCGGTCAAGCGCGGCGATATTTTGTTTGCATTTGCCATTATCCTGATGTTGGTAATTTTGATTTTGCCAATGCCGTCTTGGCTGTTGGATATTTCTTTGGCTTTGTCAATCACCATGTCTTGTTTGGTTTTGATGATGGCGATATTTATTGAAAAGCCGATAGAATTTAGCGCTTTTCCGCTGGTACTGCTGATTAGTACCTTATACCGTTTGGCTCTGAACTTGGCCTCCACCCGTTTGATTTTGTCGCGCGGTTATTTGGGGCCGGATGCCGCCGGACAGGTTATTAAAGCCTTTGGCGGGTTTATCATGGGCAATAACTTTGTTATCGGCGTGATTGTATTTGCCATTTTGGTATTGGTTAACTTTATTGTAATTACCAAAGGTTCCGGACGTATTGCCGAGGTTGCCGCCCGCTTTGCCTTGGATGCTATGCCCGGTAAGCAGATGGCGATTGATGCCGACTTATCGTCGGGGCTGATTACGGAAGAAGAGGCGCGCAAACGCCGCGAGGATTTGTCCAAAGAAAGTTCATTCTACGGAGCTATGGATGGTGCTTCTAAGTTTGTGCGCGGAGATGCTATTGCCGGTTTGCTGATTACTTTTATTAACATCATCGCCGGTATTATCATCGGCATGGTGCAAAATGATATGAGCTTTTCTTCCGCCGGCGAGACCTATACCCGCCTGACCGTCGGCGATGGCTTGGTCAGCCAGGTTCCGGCGCTGATTGTTTCTGTTGCCGCCGGTATTTTGGTTTCTAAAGCCGGCATGACCGATTCCACCGACAAAGTTTTGTTTGAACAGGTTGCCGGTTATCCTAAGGCCTTGGGCATGAGTGCATTTTTGGCAGTCGCATTGGGAATGATTCCCGGTACTCCGGCCATTCCGTTCTTTATGCTGGCAGCGCTTACCGGCGTCACCGCCTATTATCTGGACAAACGCCAAAAAGAGGCGCAGGCTCAGGCACAGGCAGTTATGGAGCAAGAACAAAAACAGGGCAAACTGGCCAAAGCTGCCGACGAGCCGATTGCCAATGCCTTGCGGGTAGATTTGATTCGTTTGGAAATCGGCTATGGCTTGCTGCCGCTGATTAATGAAGAAACCAACCGCAAACTCACCGATCAGATTAAGGCGCTGCGTCGGGCCTTGGCTTCTGAGCTGGGTTTTGTTATGCCCTCAATCCGTATTCAGGATAATATGCAGCTTGAGGCCAATGAGTATAATATTTATATTAAAGAGGTTAAGTCCGGCAAAGGCGAATTGCGCCCGACCCAGCTGCTGGTTATGGATCCGCGCGGCGAGCCGATAACTCTTCCCGGCGAGAATACTTTTGAGCCGACTTTCGGGCTTAAGGCGATGTGGGTTGACCCCTCTTATCGCGAAGAAGCCATGTTCCGCGGCTATACGGTTGTTGACCCCGCCACGGTGGTTACTACCCATATTACCGAGCTGGTCAAAGACAACATGCCCGAGCTTTTGTCTTATGCCGAAACTCAAAAGCTGCTTGATGAACTCGACAAAGAGCATCAGAAACTCATTAAAGAGCTTATTCCCAACAAGATTAGTCTGGGCGCGCTGCAGAGAGTATTGCAAAACCTGCTGCAAGAGCGTGTTTCCATCAGAGATTTGCCTACTATTTTGGAAGGTATTTCCGAGGCGGTTACCACTACCCGCAGCCTGATGATGATTACCGAGCACGTCCGCGCGCGTTTGAGCCGCCAGCTCTCCAATGCCTATTCCAATGAGTTTGGGGTTATTCCTCTGGTCACCTTATCCCCGGAATGGGAGCAGGCATTTGCCGAATCTATCGTCGGTGAGGGCGATGACCGCCAGCTGGCAATGGCTCCGTCAAGCCTGCAGGCTTTTATTAATAAAGTGCGCACCGTGTTAGAAGATTTGGCCGTTAAGGGCGAGAGCGCCGTTTTGCTCACCAGTCCGGCTATTCGTCCGTTTGTCCGCTCTATTATTGAACGCTTCCGTCCGCTGACGGTAGTAATGTCGCAAAACGAGATTCATCCTAAAGCCAAGATAAAAACCGTGGGGCAGATTTAAGGTATGAAAGTCAAAAATTTCATCGTTGCCGATATTAATCAAGCCTTGCTGCAAATCAAACAAGAGCTTGGCGCAGATGCGATTATTCTTTCGCAGGAAAAAATCGCTGCTGGCGTGCAGGTAACCGCCGCCGTTGATGAAAAACAGGATTTTAATTTTGATGACGCCGAGCAGGTTCATCAGGTTGATACCGGCCAATTTTTTGATGAAAACAAGCTGCGTAAGGCATTAGAGTATCACAATGTGACCGAAGATGTGCAATATCAAATTCTCTCTGCCTGCCGCGATGTTGTCCGCCGCAATCCGCAGCTTTCGGATATAGATGTCTTAACTCAGGCGCTGCCCAAGGTCTTTTGCTTCAGCCCGCTGCTGGAAAGCCGGCAAAAACTGCAAATGTTTATGGGAACTCCCGGCGCCGGCAAATCTACAGCCATTGCCAAGGCCGCTACTCAGGCCAAATTGCAGCAGGGGCAGACCCCGGCAATTGTCAGCACTGATAATATCCGTGCCGGCGCTAATCTGCAGCTGAAGGCTTTTGCCGAGATTTTGGAGGCGGATTTTTATTTCTTCAAAACTCCGCAGGATTTGTTCAAATTTTTGCAAAACGAGGCGCTCAAATATCCGCGGGTGTTTATTGATACGCCGGGATTAACCCTTTTGTGGCGGCAGAGGTTGATAAGGTTGCCTCTTTGGCAGATACTTTTAAGGGCGACAAAATTTTAACTGCCGATGCCGGGCGCAATATTGCCGAGGCAGTGGAAGTGGCTGAAATATTTAAGTCGCTTGGCGCTTCTATGCTCATGCCGACCCGTTTGGATTTAACCCGCCGTATCGGCAGTGTCTTGAGTATAGCCGGCAGTTTGGATATGGCGTTGTGCGGAGCCAGTGTCAGCGCGTCTGTTGCCAACGGTTTTGCTCCCGTCAGCGCTCAAGCTTTGGCCGGATTAATTTTAGGATAAATAGAGAGGTTGTTATGGAAAATCAGGAAGAACTCAAAACCGCTCCTCAAGCTCAGATGCCGAAAGCGCCGCGCAAAGGCCGCAATATGATAGCCATTGCTTCCGGCAAAGGCGGTGTCGGCAAAACGTGGTTTTCTATAACTCTGGCTCATGCTTTGAGCTTGTACCGCCGCCGCGTTCTGTTGTTTGACGGCGACTTGGGGCTGGCCAATATAGATATTCAATTAGGCATGATGCCCAAATATGACTTAGGCAGTGTGATTTCCGGCGCCAAAACTCTCAATCAGGTTATTCAAACTTATGAAAAAGGGCGTTTTGACGTTATTGCCGGGCGTTCCGGTTCAGCCGGGCTGGCTTCTATGCCGATTGGCCGGCTGCAGATTTTGGGCGAGGATTTAAGCACCATTGCCCTTGGGTATGATAAATTACTGCTGGACATGGGCGCCGGCGTAGAAAAGCCGGTGCGCATTTTGTCAGGCATGGCCGGAAAGATTATTGTTGTTTGTACCGATGAGCCGACTTCTTTGACTGATGCCTATGCTTTTATTAAGATTATGACCATGCAATACCCGCATAGCAATATCTGCATAGTGGTGAATCAGGCTAATTCTTTGCGCGAGGGACAGCGCACTTATGACATATTGCTTAAGGCTTGCGCTAATTTCTTGAAAATTACGCCGCCGCTATTAGGTATAATCAGAAGAGATACCCGCGTTCGGGATTCTATTCGCAACCAAAGTTCAATCATCAGCCGCTATCCAACCTCAGAGGCTGCGGAAGATGTATTGCAAATTGCCAAGAGGCTGTTAGCCGATGGATAATATCATTGCCTCGACATTGCTGCAGGGGCTGACCCAAATATCGGGCGGAAAAAATATTTCGGCAGTGCCCGAAGAACTTCCGCAGGGGCTCAATATCGGGGATATGGTATTGTTAGAAACAATCATTAATACCGATACTTTTCAAAGCGGAGATTTATTTAAGCTTAGCTGGCAGCCCAAGCAGGGGCAGCCGCAGGAGTTTGCTGCCCGCTTGAATGCTCCGCTGCATTTGGAGGGAAATATTGGCGAAACCCGCCAATTTGCCGCCCGTGTTATGGCTGACGGCACTTTGCAGCTGCAACCGCTAAAGTCCGATTCTAATTTGCAGACAAGCTCCGCGGCTGCAGCCTCTCAAGTTTCGGCCGCCAAAAATCCATCGCTTCCGCACATAGATTTTCAGCCGGTAAAAATTGCTCCGGTTGTGGAAAATCTGATGGCTGAAATGAAGTTTCCGCCGGCCTTAAGAAGTTTTGTGGCTCAAAGCCTGCCGCCGACCGAAGTTATGGTCGAGCTCAAAAGCATAAATCAAACATTGCCTTTGGAAGAGGGGCTTATTGCTCCGCTTAAAGCAACTCTCAGCCAAATGCTGCCGGTTGCCGACAAACCTCAGCAGTTGATGCCGCTGTTGCAAAATCTGCTGCAAAACATAAAAGGCTTAAATGGACAGGCTTTCACTGCCCGTCCGGTTTCGGCAACTGCATTGCCAACGCTTAGCCAAGGAGCGGTATTTGATTCTCCGCTTGGCAAAATCTTGAGCGAGCTGCCGGTCAAACTTCCTCCGGAAACCTCACTTCAATTAGAGATTAAAACGCCGGATGCCGGCCAAGTTTTGGAAGATTTTCCGTTGTTGAAAAATATTGCGGATGCCTTGGCCAAGGTTCTGCCGGAAGAAGGATTTGTCAGAATAGAGCCGCAAAACCTGCTCCAGCTTGTACGCAATCAAGATGATACGGCAGTGCAGTTGCTCAAGATATTTGAACCGCTGCAAGATTCTCCGCAGCTGGTGTCGGCAGTGCTGCAAAAGTTTGCCGGCATTAAAGCCGATGTGTTGCAAAATATATATTCGTTCTATAAGGCATCGGAAAAATCTGATGTTTCCAAATGGCTGGGGGCGGAACTTACCGCAAAAATAGCCGAAACTCCCCGCGGCGCGGAGGCTGTTGCCAGATTGGAAAATGTGGTTAGCAATGCCGTCCGCGAAACTCCGTTGTGGCGGATAACCGATATTCCTTTTTTTGACGGCAGCCGGATTGTGCCGCTGCAAATTGCCCTCAAAAAAGAACCGGAGGAAGAAGATAAGGAGCGCCGGCGTTCTCAAGGCGGTGTCCGCTTTATGATTAACACTGAGTTTGCCAAACTTGGAGCTTTTCAGTTCGATGGTTTTTTGGTTGCCGCCGAACGTCGTTTTGATTTGCTGATTCGCACTGACCGTACCCACCCGCAGGATTTTTGTTCTCATATTATCAATTTATTTAAGAAATCTTTGTATGATGTCGGCTATGTGGGAAGTATAAAAATAAACCAGCGGGAAGCTTTTATCAAAATTGAGCCCGCGGCCGCGTCAAAAGAGGGATTATATGTCTGATGCTTTAGGATATTATCGGCTGTTGGAAGTTAGTGAAAATGCCGATTCTGATACAATAAAGAGCAGTTATCGCGAGTTGGCCAAGTTTTGGCATCCGGATCGCAACAGCGCGCCAGAGGCAATAGAAAAATTCCAAAAGCTTTCTGAAGCCTGGGGCGTTTTGGAAGATGCGGACAGCCGTTTGCGCTATGATTTGCTGTCATTGGTTTATACCGCCGGCAATTATCCTGATTTGGAAAATATTCGTCCTTATGCCGATGGAAAGGCGGATATTCGGGCGCTGAACCTGCACCAGGTGCGCGGCCTGCTGTGGAAGTGTCGGAGCAACACGGTTTTGAATGTGTATACATATAAAGACGCCTTGTCTGCCCGCCTCAGAAATGCCGCGGCCAATTGGCTTTTGGGCTGGTGGAACCCTCAAGCTTTTATCAAAAATATTCAAGCTCTGGCGGCAGATTGGCGGCATCCGATATCAGAGGCCGAAAGCCTGCGTATTCTGATTCACAATGCCGTTGCTTATCAGCTTGGCGGAAATCGGCAGTTGGCAACCGCCGCGGCAGTTCGGGCGTTGGTTTATGCCGATGCCGGCGGCAGAGAACTGTTGCAGAAGTTTATTCAAAAGCAAAATCAGCGGGTTGCCAAACCGCAAATCTGGAATTTGCCTATGCTTAAAGCCGTACAGCTGCTGGTGCCGGTTGTGTTGGTGCTGGCTGCGCTTGCCCCGGTTGGCAGCGGTTATGTTACCGAGAGTGAGCTGTGGAGCTGGCTGGGCAAAAAATCGGAGATTGATTATTATCAGGAAGTCAATTTTGGCGCTCGAGGAAGCAGCGTTGATGATGTGGTGGTCGGCAAAATTCTCAATATTCCGGTTGACCGCAGTGATGTTTCCAAACTCTATCACCTGAAAAATGCCGCCAAAGCAATGTATGCTCCCGGAGATGGCTTTGATGTCCTAAAAGAGCTTGCCGCAAACGCCACAGTGCGCCTGACCGGCCGCAGTCCGGACGGCGTATGGTCGCGCATTATGCTTGATAACGGCGAAATGGGCTTTGTCCGCACCGAGAATTTAGAACATGGCATTGGGGCGGAAATTCCCTATGGAAGCGAAATTTTCCGAAAATAAATATTTTTGTCAATAAAGCGTTGCTTAATGTGATATTTTGTGCTATAAACTCCGGCGCAAAGATATTATTCACAAATTAAACAACCCAAAACTAATAATTATGAAGACAAAGAGTTCTAAGGATTTGCAGGAGGAGTTTTCGTGTCTGTTTCCTCAGAAAGAGTTTATGAAAGTAACGACAGTAGCTTCAAACAGTGATGTTCCCAATCTGGTCAAAAGTGACGACGGATGTTGCGGAGTGCTTGTTCATGGCTATGATTTCCCTTTGGGAACGCGCATTACCGCGGTGGTAGTCGGAAACAACAACGGCATGCCCTTGCTTAAGCCGGACGAAAAATGGCTTATGTCCTATGGCCCTCACAGAGCCCGTGTTCTGTTTGCTACGGCTCAGGGAATAGCTATGCAGCTGAAAGACCGGGGAAACCAATATGTTCATTTTCTCTGTGAACATGGGGTTCCCGAACGTTTACAACCGCTTAAAAGCGGCGACGAAGTCTTGGCATTCGGCCTCAAGAAGATTGATGATGACAGGTATGTTGCCGCTAATGTAGAGTTGCTTAAGAGATCCCCTTGGTCACAAGAGAGGGAGGCTGAAGCTCTCGCCAATGGTTCATACAAATGCTTTCGCGCGATAGTGCTGGGCGAGGTATATGAGGCTGAGATTCTTAATGATCGCGGCGTATATCTTGCGTTTCGTCAAGTGGCCAGGCTGGCTGAAGGACGTTTCCCTCAGGGAATTAAGCTCGCGTTAGTCCGAGTTGTGTTTGTTGCACCCCATAATTTTCAGGTCGAGTTTGTTCAGGCATTGGATGCTGGCTGCTGACCTAAGTAACAAAAAAGCTCTGCAAAATGCAGAGCTTTTTTGTTACTTAGCAGGATCATCAAGCCTTATTTGTTCTATTTTTAACGCCAGTCCGGTTTTGTCATCGGTTTCGATAAATGTTCCAAACAGCGTTCCTTTGCCGTTGAGCGGCGAAAGTTTGCTACCGGTATACCTGCGGCAGAGTCGGTCAATCGGGGCTTGAATATCAAATCCGATAACTCCGCTGTAGTCGCCGCACATGCCGGCATCAGTTTGATAAGCCGTGCCTTTGGGAAAAATCATGGCGTCGCTTGTCGGCACGTGGGTATGGGAGCCGACAACCGCCGAAACTCTGCCGTCCAAGTAATGTCCGAACGCAATTTTTTCTGCGGTTGCTTCCGCGTGGATATCTACAAAAATAGCATTAACGTTTCTGCCCAAGGTATATATTTTGAGCAGCTTGTCCATGGCTTGGGCCGGGCAGTCTACCGCTTCCATAAACAAGCGGCCGACAACTTCTGCCACTACAATTTTTTTGCCGTTGACTAGCTCGATTTCTCTGGCTCCGCAGCCCGGAAGGTTATCAGGATAATTCAGCGGGCGGACAATTTGTTTGCACTCATCCAAAAACGGGATAATTTCCCGCTGGTTCCAAACATGGTCGCCTGTCACAATAGCGGTAACGCCTTTTTCCAACAAATCGCGGCAGATTCCGGGAGTTACTCCAAAACCGTGAGCCGCGTTATCGGTATTGACGATTAAAACGTCAAAATTATACATTTCTCTGAGTTTGGCAATATTGTTAAAAACCGCCTCTCGTCCGGGGCGTCCGACCATATCGCCGGTATAGATAATCCGCAAAACTTTTTCCTTTTGTTTTTTGATGAATTTGCAATCAACATAAAAGAAAACCTCGTTGGAGTCAACGAGGTTTATAAAAGCGAAACCGTTTAGCCGTATGGATACATTCTTATCGAACCGCTTATGATCAAGGTGGGTGCCATATAAACAAACCACGGTCTATTCAGGGACAGCTCCCTATAAAAAATATGTTGGCTCGGAAGATCTGCGGAAATACGCACTACGCAGTCTCTATGCCCTATAGGCTACAATAAATTTAATTCTGAAGCAAGACAATTCAACTCTTTATTCAGAGATTTTATTTGTTCAGCCAGAGCCGCGTCCGCCGCGGTTATTTTTTCGGCGGAATTATTATCTGTCGGCGCCGCGGCAGCCGGATTGCCTTTTTTGAGTTCGCTCAACTCATCGGCCAGCACCAGCCCGACCATAGCCAGCAGCATGCATTCATTAACCTGTTGGCTGCCGCCGGTCAGCGCCTTTGCCTTTTCATCCAGGATATTTGCCAGTTGGATAATACGCAATTCCTGCCCGTCTTCGCAGGCAACGGCATATTCGCGGGAGTTAATTGTTATTGTTACCTGTGCCATTGTTTTCCAATACGTTGTCTATTTGAGAAATCAGCGCGTCCATATCTTGCAGCACCTCGGTTGTTTGTGCCTGCAGTTCTGCCAGGCGCTGTTCGTTTTGCGCCAGTTTTTGTTCGTTATCAGTAATGCGGCTGCCGAGCTCTGCCTGCTTGTTTTTCAGCGCGGCGGCCAGCGAGGCTACTGTTGCGCTGAGCTCGCCCAAGGCATTAGCGCTAAGCGGCAGTTCAACTTTTTTGTTCTCCATCGCAGATTTCTCTTCCTAATTTCAAAATATTCTCTTATATTCAAAAGCATAATAAACAACTGTTCAGGTTTTACAAGCAAATGCCCAATATTATCCTCAAAATTAATAGTCCCGCTGACAAAATTTTTTCATCTGACCGTATCTGCTGTTATCTAACCGCCTGCAAACTGCCGGCAGATAAGCTGGCCGCTTTGCAAAACACCGGCAAAATGGTGCTTGCTGCTCCGGATTTTTATACTCCGGATTGCTCCGGCATGGTGGTTGACGTCGATTCTGCTAAGCCGGTCAAAGTGCAGATTCGCCCGCTGCGGGAAAAAATCGGTGCCAAAAAGGCGCTGGGGGCGGTTATCAATCCGACCCGCCACGAGGCGATGCTGGCTTCTGAGACTGAGCCGGAGTTTGTGGCCTTTCGCTATACTAAGGAGAATGCGGCTGCGGCGGCAGAAGTAATCCGTTGGTACAATGAACTGTTTTTAATCCAGTCGGCGGTTGATTTGAGTGCCGGTTTGGTCGATATTAAAGGTTTGGATGTTGATTTTGTGATAATAAATTCATCCGATTATGACGATTTTAGTTGCTAAATGCCAAAGATTATATTAATTTGCCGATAAACTTATCTGTACTAATGCCAATTTAAAAGGAGAAAATTAATGAAGCAACAAGCTGGTTCAATTCGTATCGGTTGGGTTATTGAATACAAAAACAAACCCTGGACCGTTACCAAAACAAACTTTGTAAAACCCGGCAAAGGCGGCGCTTTTATGCAGGTCGAAATGAAGTCGGTTGAAGAGGGCACCAAAACCAACGAGCGTTTCCGCACGGAAGATGTTGTTGAGAAAATGATGGTAGAGACCAAAGACTGCCAGTTTTTGTTTGAAGATTCTAACGGCTTGAACTTTATGGAAAACGACACTTTTGAGCAGTTCACCATGCCGGCCGATATCTTGGGCGATTCTCGTCCGTTCCTGGCTGACGGTATGCAGGTTAAAGCCAACGTTATTGAAGGTAAGCCGATTTCTATTGAATTGCCGCTGCAGGTTATTTGCACCGTTGTTGAAACTGAGCCGGTTATCAAAGGCCAGACAGTTTCTTCTTCCTACAAACCTGCCAAGTTGGATAACGGTGTTCGCACCACTATTCCGCCGTTTGTCGGCGCCGGTGACAAAATTGTTGTTGCCACTGCAGACGCATCTTATGTTGAGAGAGCCAAATAATGTCTTATATCTCCACTAATTTGAACTTTCTGATTACCGTAGTTAAAAAAGTCGGCGGTTCGCTTACTCGCGATTTTAATGAGATTGAGCAGCTGCAGACTTCTCTGCGCGGGCATCAGGAATTTACCAAAGCCGCAATTGAGCGCGTCAGCAAGGCGCTGCGGGTTGAATTGCAAAAAGGGCGTCCGGATTACGCCGTAATCAGCAATGCCAAAGATCTGCCGGCAGCTCCGTGCTTTGCGGTTGCTCCGTTGGACGGCAGCCTGAATTTTATGCACGGCATTCCGTATTTTGCAGTTTCGGTTGCAGTCATTGACAAAGGGCAGGTTACCGCTGCGGTTGTCTACAATCCGGCCACTGCTGATTTGTATTTTGCCGAAAAAGGCAGCGGCGCTTTCAAGGAAGGCTACCGCAATCATGAGCGCCTGCGCGTATCTGTCCGCAAGGATTTGAAAGAGGCTTTGCTCAGTGCGCAAAACTCTGCTCTGGCCGATTCGGTTGCCGCTGTCCGCCTTAATGGCGCTTTGAGCCTTGATATGGCAATGCTGGCATCCGGCAAGTTCGATGCTTTGGTTGCCAAAGATGCCGAGCTTGGCAGCTTTGCCGCCGGTGTGTTGCTGGTTAAAGAAGCCGGCGGATATGTTTATGAATACAATCAGAAAGATATCCGTACAGATGATGTTACTTCTATTCTGAACAGCGGCAATATCATTGCCGGCAATACGGAAGTAGGGCCGAAGCTATACGCTTTGTTGCATAAATAAACTATAGTCGCGAGAGGGGCGTTTGAAGATGAACAAGATTAAATTCAGCCTAATGGCAGTTCTGTTCGGCTGTGCCGGAATTTCGGCCGCCGCCGCAGATGATTCTGTTTATGTAAATCTTTCGGTTTTGGATAGCTTGAGCAATGACACCGGCGCCATGGCTGCTCCGGCGCCGCTGTTCCCGATTGTCAAAAAAGCCCCCGCAGCAGCTAAACCGGCTGTTAAAAAGCCGCAGCCGGCCAAAGCAAAAGTTGAGGTTAAAAAGGTTGTGACAAAATCTGCTCCGGCTGCCCAAGCGGAGGCCAAGCCGGCCGTTGCGCAGATTCCGTTTGTGCAAGATGCCGAGCCGGTAGTGGTGGTTGATGTCGAGCCTGCCAAAACAGAACCTAAGGCTGAGGTTGTCAAAACTGAGGTTGCTGAACCTGCTGTTGAGCAGAAAGCTGAAACTGTTTCCGAGCCTCAAGCCGCTGTGGAAACTCCGGCAGAACCGGCTGTCGAACCGGAACCTGTTGCCCAGCCGGTTGCAGAAGCTCCCAAATTGTTGGTTGAAGACAACGCTCCTGTTGCGCAGGCTGCCGCGGTCAATCGCAATATTGTGTTTGCTGACGGTATCGATGAGCTCAATGCCGAACAGCAGGCGCAGATTGACGGAATCATTGCCTCATTTGATGATGCCGCCAATCACAAAATTGCTATTTTTTCCTATAATCTTGACGATGGCGAAGATGTCTTCAAGAAAAAACGTATGAGCCTTAACCGCGCGGTAGCTGTCCGTAGCTATTTGCTGCCCAAAGGTTATAAAAATTTCAGCATTAAGGTTGTCAATGTCGACGCATCTTCCGGCAAGGCCAATACCGTTGAGCTGGAAGAGCTGGACTAAAACAGCTAAAATTTTTAAAAAATATTTAAATAATGCTTGCGTTATTTGATTGATTAATGTATAAGGGCAACAAAATTATACTGTTTGTACCGAATTTAGGAGTTTTTTAAGATGAAAAATGGTATTCATCCCGATTATCACGAAATTACTTATGTAATGACTGACGGTGAAAAAGTTAAAGTTCGTTCGACCATGGGTAAGGCCGGCGATGTTATCAATTTGGAAGTTGACCCCAAATCTCATCCGGCATGGACCGGCGTTCGTCGTCTGGTAGATACCGGCGGACAGCTCTCCAAATTCAAGAACAAATACGGCGCTTTCGGCCTCAAGACCGGCGACTAGTATTATTGCTGTTATCAGCTTACGATTTATTAACCTGCGCCTGTTATAATCAGGCGTAGGTTTTTTTTATATTTCAAAGAGATTTCAGATGATTAAGATTGCTCATTATGAAGTTTATATTGACCGCGGAGCCGGTTGGCAGCTGGAAGACCGCTTTGCTGCGGAGCAGCGGCAAGATGCGTTTAATCTGGCCAAAGAGCGCGAGCAGGAAAAATGCAAAGTCAAAATAATCAAAGAGATTTTTGACGTTCAGGATAATTCTTATCAGGAGAGCGTCGAATATGTGAGCAATTTGAGCAAGGGCAAAAGCAAAAAAGGCAGTAATTGGGCATCCGCCGATGATGAAGAAGAAACCGCCGCTCCTTTGCCTGCAATTGAGACGCCGTTGTCGCGCAACAGTGTTGCCAGCGCTTTGCTTAAACTGGTTTTGCTGATTGTTGTCAGCCTAATTTTTGCCAATTTATTTGTCAGTCTGTTGTTTCCGCTGCTGGAAATATTTATACCGGAAGAAAACAGCCGTCCGGTTTTGTTCGGAGTGTTCTTTGTTGTATTCTTGGCAATGTCGGTGCCGTTGCTGCTCAAGAGCATTCCCTGGTACGTTTTTATGGGCAATAACAAACCGCGCCCAATAAAAGAGCAAAAATTTTATGACCGCGCCGAGTATCTGATTCGGGCTTATAATCTTAATTCAGACAAAGATCCGGTTGTGGCTTCGGCTTATCCTGAGGCTCCATTGGAATATAAGCAATATATTGTTTCTTTCTTGAGCGAGTTGATATCGCATATTCAGTCGCCCAATGCCATGCTCAGCAGTTTTTCCCGTTTTGGGCTGAAACTTATTGTCTACGGCGGATGTTTGGAGCTGGCTCGCTATAGCGGTTTGACCATGCCGGAGGCCAATTCGGTTTTGTTTGATGCTCTCAAAATCATAGATGGCGACAAAGCGGATTTGGAGGCCTTCTATGAGGCCAAACGTACATATCGCGATAACAAAATTGCCATTTTGATGGCCGGCGTCGGCGCCAACCTCATGTCACAAGTCATTAATGGAATGCCGATATCGGAAAATCTGCTTAATGTAGCTTTTAATAAATGGGAAGCTCAAGACAGCGACCCGCAAAAAGACCGCGTGCCGGCATCGGCAGAGGAGGATTTGCCTGTGGAACCGGCCGCCAAAGTTTCGGCTATTGATACATTGGTCAGCCTCAAGAGCGACCTTAAGTTTATGGATGACGCGATGCCGGATAAAGAGCAGACTGCCACCGATGTCAGCACTCAAATCCATAATATTATCTTTAATTTGGTGAATAAATACGGCGGAACCGATACGGTCGAGGCCGGCGGTATTACCACGGTGCGCTTCCGTGTAGTAGCCAATGCCGTCAAATTTGCACTGGCTTGCCTCAAAGATATCAGTGCCTATCATGATGAAATTGATAATGACAACCTGCTGATGCGCAACTGCTGTGCTCTGGCCGCCTATAAACCGGAAGAAGAGCCCAATTTGAGCACATTTTGGGCAGATATGTTTGAACATATTTACAACAATGAAGTTGTTATGACTGCCGATGTTAAAAATGAAATGTCCGGCAGCGGATATACTTTAGACTTTTTAGGTGAAAAGAATTTCAAGACTTTGAATATATCCAAAGAGTTATACAAGATTATTGATTGAATATCATAAATAATTATTGTGATTGCGGCAAATTAATGCTATACTGGTAAGGTATTGAAGGAGAATATCATGTCGAGTATTGATAGCCTGAAAAGTTCAGCTCTTGACGGCAGCACTGCCAAATCTTGGGAAAAGACCGTCACGGATATGAACGATATTGACGAGACCTTTGCAAATGCCAGAGATCTCGGGCAGGTGCGTTTAAATTATTCGCGCATTACCGCCGTAGGCGAGCTTTCCAAATTTGATACTGTTGATATTTACAAGACCACGGTTGTCAGCAAACGCGGCAAGTTTGCGCTGTCTTTGCGCAACAACAAAAGCGATGACAAGGTTTTGGATCTTTCCAAGTATGAGAGCTATATTAATGACCTCAAACGCCAGCTTGATCCGGAGGGATATGCTCAAGAGCAGGCAAAAAAAATGGAGGAAGAGGCCAACCGCGGGCTGCTGGAAATCACCGCTCCGGGCATGAAAATTGAGGTTTATTCTACTGATCGTTTCGGACGCCAAAAACTGGTAGCCGACAGCTCAGCCGAAAAAGGCAGCAAAGAATATGAGGCGATGAGCTCCATGCTCAAAGGCGAATATATGGCCGAGCAGGGCGATTATTACATCAAAGTTACCCGCGATGATGATACTCCGAAAACAGAAGAAGT
>JBNMLW010000004.1:0-16524 GCA_050875025.1 Alphaproteobacteria bacterium | reverse complement strand
TTCTCTACCATCACCCGCCGCGCCGCCCGTATTTTGGTCGGGCTCAAACCGCTGGTTTATACCTTTGCCGGCTTTGGCTTGATTGCCTTTGCTTATATGGCAATCTTCAACAAAATCAGCTGGAAGTGGTTTGCTAACATTGCCATTGGTTTGTTCCTGGTTGCCAATATGGGTAAGCTGATTGAATTTATGGTTTATCCTGATGATGGTAAAAACGGCGGCTGGCAAAACCATCCGCAACCACTCAAATCATTTGGCAATTACATGCTTGATCAGGGGTTTGCGGATACTGAATATGAATGGGTTGAGGAGATATCTCCCTATGCTCCGCAAATGGCAGATGATGAAAAACCTGATACCACGATTACTCCGATAAGTTCTGAGGAGTCTGATGTTGCCACTCGTAAATTCTGCGGTAATACCGGTGCCGGTGGCTGGGGTAATTTCAAAAGTTGTGTCGGTGACTTAATTTCGGCCGCCAAGAAAGGCGTTGATACAGCCAAAAAAGTTAAGAGCACGGTTGATACGGTTAAAAGTACGGTAGAAAATGTTACCGGCGCGGCCAAAAATATCGGCGCTGCCGCCGAGGCGATCGGTAATGCTGTTAAGGGTAAAGACAGTCTTGAAAGCATCTTCGACAATATTGGCAACATCGGCAAAAACATGAATTATATGGTCGGGTCAGTTGGTGGAGCCATTGGCAGTACTATGGATAATGTCAACAGCATCAGCAACAATATTCAAGATATGAATAAGAGTGTTGATCAACAGCGCGAACTGAACTCCAGACGCGACCGCGGCGAGGCGACCAATAAACTGAGCGCCGCCCTGAAGGGACAAACTATCGGCACTGACGGTAAGGCCGAGCGCCGCTGGGGCGGAAACATGGAATATGATGCTAACGGCAATGTTGTGCTTGTTAAAAGTGGTTTTGCAAAAGAGACCTTTGAAGGTGTGAACTCAAACGGTGAACGAGCTGTCGGGGTACGCGATGTTGCTATTGAAGGCGAGATTTCCAGTAATAAGAAATCTGGTATTAATAATGGGAAAAATTCTTTCCTTGATGTCGTAGATAAAGTGGTTAGCACATCTAAGAATACAAATCAAACACTTCAAGATGCTACGGGTACTGTAAGTGCCGGAGTGGGAATTGTAGCTAACTTTAGCGCGTTTGGTAGTAAAAGTATTAATCAGATTCGCAATGAGAAATACCAAGCTAAACAATCTAAAGCGCTTCAGAACAGCGGGGCTAAAGCTGAAAGCCAGAGCGTGTCTGCCCAAGCAACAAACACCGCATCTGTCCAGTCTCAAGCGGCTCAGCCTCGGGCTGTAGCCGTCAATACTCAGCAGGTCTCCGCGCAGAAGACAAGTAGCCAGACAACATCTACTGATAATTCTGCCAACAGCATGGTTATAACTCAGCAGCCGCGGCCGATTGTTCAAGAACCGGCTGCTAGCGCGCCCAAGCCGCAAATAGTTCAACCGGTTACAACGGGTCAAACATCGGCTGAAGTTGTTAGCAAGCAATATCAATCAGCTCAGCCCCGGGCTGTAGTCGTCAATAATCAGCCGGCCGCCGCGCAGAAGACAAATAGCCAGACAACATCTGCTGATAATTCTGCCAACAGCCAGGTTGTAACTCAGCAGCCGCGGCCGATTGTTCAAGAACCTGCTGTCAGCGCGCCCAAGCCGCAAATAGTTCAACCGGTTGCAACTGGTCAAACATCGGCTGAAGTTGTCAGCAAGCAATATGTTGCCGACAATACGCCGGATAAAATTGCCCGCGCCGCTGAGAATAAGCTTGCTAAAGCCCAGGCGGAATTAGACAACGCCAAGTCAGAGGCGGAAGCCAAAGTGAATATTGCCGCCAAAGCCGAGGCTATAGCTCAAGAGGCAGTGAAAAAAGCTCAGGAGACCAACAGCGCCGCCGATTTGGCTCGTGCGGCCGAACTCCAAAAACGCGCTCAATTAGCCAAGGCCGAGGCCGAAACAGCCCAGACCACCGTTAAAAGAGCCGAAACTCCGCTGCAAAAGCTGAAAGAAGAGGCTGAAATGGCCAGTCTCAATGAGGCCAAATATGACAAAGAAAAATATAAAAAGTCTATAGAAGGCGCAGAGATGAAGATTAAGGACTATCGCACCCAGCTGGCGGAAGCCCAAGGAAAGGTGCAGGATGCCTATATTGATGCGCAGAATAAGATTGAGATCGCCAAGGCCGATGGCAGCAAAGATAATGTTATGGCGGCCAGAGCGGCTTATAAGCAATATGAAATGATGCAAAAAGAAATGATTACTTTGCAAAAACGCTTGGAGAACGAAATCCGCGAGCGCGCGCAGGCCGAAAACAGCTACAACGACGCGGTTAATAAGCAAAAACGGCTGGAAAAATAATCTTTCTGCTCATCTCAAACAACAGCTCCCTTGCCGCTGCCGGCGGGGAACTTCTTTTTTATTCTGAGGCTTGAGCAGTTAACACATTATTCATAAAAAAAAGGTATAATTATCACAATAAGTGTCCCTCTCTTTTTTGTGTATTAAATCAAGGGATAACCTCTTGATGCTTATTGCATAAAAAAATCAGAGAGATATCATAAAACCAAAGATGACGTTATCGGGATTGAACCAATGCGCGAAATTATACTTAAAGCCGTAGCCAATCCGCCCAAAATTTTGTGGGGGCCGTTTTTGCCTACACTGCTCAACATGGGCGTGCAGTTCCCCATTATGTTTATGTTTTTGGGTACCTTCAACATAAACCCGCTGTTCTTTATGATCACGCTGGTTATCGGGCACGTTGTCTGTATTGCTCTTGGCGCCAAAGAGCCGCATATTTCCGCGATGATTCAGGCCTATGGGCACACCGCCAAAACATCCGTCAACCTCTATAAAGCAAAGGGGAATAAATTTGCACCCTGATTTTGATTTTTTCAGCACTTTTGTGCAAGGCCTTACCAATCTTGAAGTCTTGGTTGCCGTAATCGGGTTTATCTCCGCGGCGGCCTTTGCCGGATTCTGGGTCACAAAGTTCGGATATTATGTTTTGCCTCAGCCGCGTGAATCTCGCGTGTCTGACTTTTTGCCGTTTAATAAACTGCTTTCTGACGGCATGACCATCCGCTGCTATAACGGATCTTTGGCGCGTGTGTTTCGGGTTACCGGCGTTGACTTGGCCTTTGTGACTGATGAAAAAGTTATGTCGATGATGGAGGCGCGCAAAGCCTGGATTGACGGTATGTCGGATTTGCAGGTGGTGGCGCGGGTTATCACCCTGCGCGAGCGGGTGCCGCTGGAGGAAAATAAAGGCGACTTTGGCAACCAGTGGCTGGAACGCGTTGATGAGATTTGGAGCGAAAACCTCAGCCGCGTGTACAGCAATTCCCACTATGTTGTGCTCTCGGTTGCCGATAGGGATGAAAACCTTAAAGATTTGAACTATGCCTCTCAGGCTCTGATTGCCACCCTCAATGATTATGGCGTTACCGCCTTGTTTGAAGCTGAAGGTTCTTCTGCCGCTGACAGTCCGCTTTCGGTTTTTGCCAAAATCTGCAGCCCGATTACTCGTCCGCAGCCCAAAATTAATACTGCAGAGGGCGCGCAGCTGAACGGGCTTTTGACCTCCGACCATATTCATTTTACCGGCGAAAACGGCATTATCCGCTTCTTCTCCGGCGATAAAGAAAAATTTGAAATTGCCATGGGTATCCGCTCTTCCGGCGACTATATGGACGAGAGCATGGTTACCTCGCTGCTTTCTATCGATTCTGAACTGGTATTTTTGCACAATATCCGCCCGGTATTTAAGCCTCATGCCCGCGCTCTGCTTATGCAGCAGCAGCGTATGGCGACCATGACCAGTTTTTCCGGCGATGTGGTTGATCAATACAGCGAAGTTTTGGCGGCAATTGAAGACAGCGATACCAACCATCAGTCCCTGACCGAATATGCTATGGCGATTCTTTTGCAGGGCGATACCCTGCAGGAAATTGAGTTTGCCGAGAGCGAGGTGCAGCGTATCTGCCGCCTGTTCGGCGTAACTCCGGTGCGTGAGGGCTGGGTTACTCAGGCAACATTCTTTAACCAATTTCCGACTTATGATGTTTTGCCCCGCACTTATCGTTATCTGTCGCGGGTTGTGGCTTGCGCCATTTCTTTTGACAAACCTTCAGAAGGTTTTTCCAAGAGCGACTGGGGTCCGGGCGCTATTACCGTGTTCCGCACGGCTTCCGGTTCGGCGTATCGTTTCCAATTCCATGTCTCATCAGAGGATTCTGCCGTTGCCCACTGCTGTATTATCGGTCCGACCGGCCAAGGTAAAACAACCTTGCTTACCTTCTTGGCCGGGCAGGCAATGCGCCACCATGATCTTAAGGTCTTCTTCTTTGACCGTCACCGCGGCGCGGAGATTTTTACCCGCGCGGTCGGCGGCGCTTATATCGGATTTGAGGGCGATGAAAAGAACGTTTCCCTAAACCCGTTTGACTGCGACAATACCCCTAACAACCGTGCCTTTTTGCGGCGGTGGATGCGTGCTATTACGTTGGTTGACGATGCGGTATCCGAAAAAGAGATTGCCCGCGCCGTGACCACGGCATTTGATTATCTGCGTCCGGAAGAGCGTATGATGACAAATCTCTACAAGAGCTGCTTCTCTCCCACCGGCAATATGCGCCGCGAGCTCTTTAAGTGGGTCAACCCCGATCAGTATGGCAATATCTTTAATGCCGATACCGATAGTTTGGATCTTAAATCCAAGCGTTTTATGGCGTTTGATTTTACCCATATTTTTGAGGACGAAACTTTGGCGCCGGCCGTTATCAGCTACATCATGCATCGTATTCAGTCCGAAACCGGCGAGACCGGCGTGCCGTCGCTGATTATGATTGATGAGACCGCGCCGATGCTCAAACACCCGATGTTCCGCGATTACTTTGTTATCGGTTTGCAAGAAGGACGTAAAAAACGTCAGGCTTATCTTTGCGCCTTTCAACAGCCGAATATTATTGATAGGCTTGTGGTTGGCGAGGTTATCCGCGGCCAGTGCCAAACCGTAATCTTTTTCCGCAACCCGCAGGCTACTCCGGAGGACTACCTCAACTGGAACCTGACCAATGCCGAAAATGATTTTATCTTTGGTAAAAGTTATCGCGATTTTCCGTATGCGATTCTGCTTTCTCGTCCGGCAACCGGTGAGTCTGTGATTCTCGATGTAGATTTGAGCGGTTTGGGGCCGTATTTGCGCTTATACAATTCCGGCCGCAAAAATGTGCTGTTGGTCGAAGAGCTGATTAAAGAATACGGCGAAGAAAACTTTGTTACAAAATATTTAAATATTTAGCAAAAACGCGCAAATTCGTTTATTTGCGGCGGCAAACATGCTATAATAAAATATATATGGCAGCAGACGGGAGGCTGAGATGAAAAGATATATCAACACAATGATTTCAAGTGTTTTTCTGGCCGGCCTGTTTGCGCTTATTTTAAGTCCTGAAGCCGGAGCGGTGCCGGTAATTGATACGTCCAGCACGATTCAGGAGACAAAGTCTTTCTGCACCAAAGTTAAAGAAAATGCGACTGTTGTAACCATTATGACTCACGTTAAAAAAGGCGCGGCTGCCATTGGCACTGCCAAAAAGAGCGTGTCTGAATATGTTGTCAAAAAAAAGCAGAAGATAGAAAAAGTCGCCGCCAAAGTTAAAAAATACAAAGACAAGGTCGAACAATACAAAAAAGAATACGAAGAATACAAAGCCGAGCTGGATGAAAATATTGCCAAGGCCAGAGAGTTTAAAAAAGAAATGGAAGATGGTATCCAAGAGGCTAAAGATGGTGTGCAAGCTGCCAAAGATACGGTCAGTACTGCCAAAGATGTTGCAAGCGCTGTCAAAGATAAAGCTAATAGCACTATTTCTGATGTTAAAGGCAAAGTTGATGATGCTGCATCTAAAGTAGGTTTGAAAGGTAATTCGACACCAGATGTTGCCGCTTCAGAGCCGGCTGCAGAACCTGCAGTCAGCAAAGATGAGGCTGCCAAGACTGAAGATATAGCTGTGGTTGAGCCTGAACCTGCCGCACCTGTTTCCGGCCGCAAACCTTTTGAAGCCGCCTCTGATGTCGCAATCCCTGCCACAAGCACAGAAACTCCTGCAGCCGGCACAGATACATCTGCCGGTGCGGCTGATACGGTTTCTGATTCTGTTGCCGCTTTGCCGGCAGATATTACCAACGCTGCGCCGGTTGTCGTTTCCGGCAGTGCAAATGCTGCTGAAACAATTAAGCCGGAGCCAGAGCAAACTCCCGCTAAGCAGGAAGGCGGAGAGATTAAGACCCTGCAGACAGAAACTCCGTCTGCAGATGCGCCAAAGTGGAAATTCCGCCGCAAAGCCTTTACAACCTCGGCATTGCGCACAACCGAGACTTTGGCTTTTGCCAAGCTCTCTCTTCCTGACGGCGGTACTGACGTCAACGGCAATGTGCTGATTCCACGGGCTTTGGCCATGTATTGCGGGCTTTCTTCAGCCGATGCCGCCAAAGAGGGTGTTGTTGATGAATGCCTGCTTAAAATTAATAAAGAACGCCGAAGCGCTCAGGTTTATTCCGGCAGCGATGCTCCCAAAGTATACAACTTGGCTGTGGCTCAATCGGTTGCCGCAACAATTGCCGAGGCTTTTAAGGCCAGACAAGACGCCGACAGCTTTATTGAAAAATTTGTGGAACCGATAGAATATGCGCCGGAAAATACCGCGCGCGACACCTATGCCAATATTGTTCAGCTGAATCAGGCAATAGATATGCAGATGAACAATTTGCTTAAAATTCAAAGCTCAAAATTGGCGACCAGAGCCCTGATTAATTATGGCGAAGGTTTGTATGCGCCGGAGGAGGACGAAAATGAATAAGCTCTGTGCGCATAGTTGGATAATTTCTCTGTCTGCAGTAATGCTGGCAGCTTTTCCGCTATGTGCTGCAGAATTTAATCTTGATGACGGCACTACTGCTGATGGCGATATGCTCCTGCCCAAAACAGTGGCCATGCGTTGCGGTATCTCTTCTGCCGATGCCTCCGATCAAGACAAAATAAATGAGTGCCTGAATAAAATTGCCGCTGATACCACTTCTATTGATTGGTTTGCCAAACAGACTATGCACCAGGTTAACAAAGATGCCCTGAATATAGCGTTAAAATATAAAACAGATGCCGGCGATTATGAAGAAACCATGGACGAAAAACTTGGTGATAATACCGGCGTTCAGTCCGGCAGTGCCGCCGCCGGCGGAGATGCCGCTGCCGATGGTGATGACTTGCGCAAAGATCAGACCAAAAATGCCAAAATATATTCCCGCGGCGCTGAAAATCTTAATAAGATAATTGCCGTCTATGCTACCAATATGGGCATTGATGCTTATGAAAGCTTCTTTGAGACAGACGCCTCCTTCCGTAATGACGAACAAAGGGAGGCTGAGCAATGATGAAAAAAAAGACATTTGCCGCCATACTTGTTTTGCTCTTTGTTCTGATGGGGCGGCCTTGCTATGCGCCGACTGATTGGGTCGTTAATGTTATTGATGCTGTCAATAATGTTACCCAAAAAGGAAATGAGGCCATCAAAAAAGTTGATGACGCTACCAATGAATATACGCAAAAAAAGATAGGGTCTTTGGGCGACATTAATAAACTCAAGAAAGCCAAAGACAAAGCCGCTTCTCTTAAAGCGCGCTATGAAAAAGCCCAAGAAAAATACAAAAAAATGCAGGCGCTTGCGGCCAAAGCCAAAGAAAAAAAAGAGGCAATTGCTAACCGGGTAGCAATTGCCAAAGAGCATGCCGACAAGGTAAAACAGCGCTATGAAGAAGCTCAGGCCAAAATTGAAGCCGCCAGACAGAAGATTAAAGAAGCGCAGGCCAAAGCGGAAGAACTGAAAGATAAGGTTGATGAAGCCAAGGACGTGATAGAAGATGCCAAAAATCAATATGCCGAAATAAAAGACGGTGCCGAAAGCGTAAAAGATCTGGCATCTGACAAAATATCTGCGGCCACCGGCAAAATCAGCGATCTCAAGAGCAAAGTCAGCGGCACAGCCTCCGGCACAACGGAGCAGACGCCGGTAACGGAGATGCCGCAAATGACGCCGCTGCAAACACAGGAACAAACTCTTAGTACCATACAAGAACTAACCGCCGTGGCGCCGGCAACAATGGAGATTTCGCTGCCGCAAGAGGCTCTGGCTGCCGATTTGCAGGCCGATGTTACCGCCGCTAATGTTAATGATATCGCTCAAGAGCCGATATCGGAAACAGAGCAAACCCAACAGATTCATACTCAAATCGGGCTGACTCAGCAGCTTAAACAAGCGGATTCAATCCGTGCCGTTAACATTCAAAATTTAAATTCCGGCGTGCAAAAATTAAAATTGCAGGATGTCGGCCAGAATCAAGTGCCAATGGCGCGTCGCCGCACTTTTGAAAAAGCTTCTACGGTGGCAAAGGAGATAAAAGATGAATAAGATGTTTCGCCGATTGATGGCTGTTTCTTTATTAAGTTTGCTGCCGCTGTCTGCCGCAAAAGCGTTTGATGTGCCGGCATATATAAAAGATCCGCAAGATGTAAGCGGCAATATTGACATCATTATTAAAGAAAATACCGCTCCCCGCACCAGTTCAAAAAATGCGCAGGAACTACGGCAGAAGCTTGATGATACCATCAACGAATATGCCGCCAGACTTTATGCGGAAGCTTTTGTTATATCGGCGGCCGCGTCTGCAGAGGCCGCCGGCGACAGCAGTCTGGCCGGCAAGGCGGGTGATTTGGTAGGCGGACTTATGGGGTCAACCGACAAAAATCAGGTTTTGCAAGATAATGTCAAGGAGCCGGCCAAAGAAATTGCCGAAAGCGTTAAACAGCTGATGGAGCTGGAGGCGGCAATTGCCAACTTGGAGGGATTGCAAATATTATCCAGACTTGATGTCTCATACGATAGCGAAGCGGAGGAAGAAAAATGAAAAAATATACCGCGGCATTTATCATGGGAATAGCGTCTGTTTTCGGCAGTTTGGCGTTTTCGCCGGCGGCGCAGGCTCAGTTTACAAAACTTGACTATGGCAAAACTCCGGCCAAAGTCGTGTCTTGGGTACAGGGCAAAATCGGCGAAGCCAAGGAAGTAATGCAAAATATTCAGGATTCTCAGTTTGGACAATTTGTCGGCGACGGAATTAAATATACCAAGCAAGGTCTGGCTTATGCCCAAAAAGCCTATGAAGAAGGGCAGGAAATGTATGGCAAAGTGAAAGACAGCCCCGAACTTGAGGCTGCTAAAATATCTAAAAAAATTGCCGAGGAGGGCAAGGCGCTGAAACAATTGCAGGAGAGCAAACTTTCCAAACAGCAGGAATTGGCTGATGAAGTTGACTTGCTCAAAGAGCAGACTACAGCCAAAGTCAATGCCGTCCGCAATAATTTGACCGTTGCCGCCAAGGCTTATGGTTTGAAAGTCAATGAAGAGGGAAAATTAATTTCTGAAGAGGCAACAGCAGATTTGCCCAAGATTCAGAGTGCCGAGGCTGAAGTCCCAACCAGCGAGATTCAGAGTATGGTTGATAATCTCAAACAAATCAGAAGTGAGCAATCTGACCAGCAAGCCAAGCTGGAGGCTAAATATAAAGAGATAGACGAAGACTATAAAAATAAAATTACCGAAAAGACTGAGCAAATTGCCGAACTTACTAAAAAGTTGGCAGAAACCGCCTCTCAATCGTCATTGGTCAAATCTGTCGGCGGCAAAGAAATAAACTTCAGCGAGCTTAAGGATTCTTTTGAAGATAAGATGTTTGCCAAAGGTGTTGCCAGCATCAAGCAATCCGAAAAAATCAAAAAAGCCCGCAAAAAAGTTTTGAGCAACTCTTCTGCCGAGGCGATGTCGCTGCGTGCCGATATGTTGTCAGAGCGCCAAAGCAACATTGATTCCACCACTTCCAAAGAGGATTTGGCCGAGACCATGACCGGAGAATCTGAGGGGGCGGGAGTAAATGCCCAAGTTTTGATCGAACAAATGAATGTGCTGCAAAACTATGCCAAAGTCATTTTGGCTGATTTGAAAATGCAAACCGCGCGAGAAATGGCATCTTTGCACGGCTTGGATTCCAGCGGAACATCGGGCGGTTTTAATTTGTGCAATTATACAGATCAGGATAATATCGGAGCAGATTATAAAATCCGCAAACTTAAAGAGACTGCTCAGAACGCGAAAAATAAAGCGTCTTCTACAGTTAATAAAGCCAAAACCACAGTCAGCAATGTCAAGAGCAAAGCAGATGCGCTCAAGGAAAAAGGTGAGAGTATTGCCGCCACAGCCAAAGATGCCGCCTCAACGGTCAAAGAAGGCGCTGCTGTAGGCAAAGATATTGTCAATACTGTTACAGATAAGGCAAAAGATAAGATATCGGCCACCGCCAAAGAACAGGCAACTTCAATAGAGGGCATGATCTGATGATGAAAAAGCTTATAAGTGCAATAGTATTTAGTGGGGTCGCTCTGACGGCATTGCCGGTTCGGGCATTTTGGGCTTTGTCAATTGATTCCTATCCTTTGCCTGATGTTGCCGACAATATTCCCTCGGCATTGCGCCAGGTTTCTGACCTTTTTAAAAATGCCAAAAGTTTGGTTACTTCGGCCACTGCCAAGGCCAATAATACAAAGTCAGCGGTTAACTCTGTGGTATCCGGTAATCTTGAGCTTGAATCTTTCAGCTCCATGCCGATAGGAAGCGGCACCGCAAATCTATCGCAAACCGGAGCTCTGGGCAGTACCCTTGCCAAAGCATCCATTGGGCAGGGCGGCAATTTTAACGGTTGCTATTATCAAGGCAAAAAATACGATTATACCTCGGCTGACAGCGTCTATGATTTGAGCAAGATATTATTCTTGCAGTATCCGGGCGATAGTGTGGTAGATGAACAGGCTTATGACCGCTATCGGCGAAAATTTTATCAGGATACTTTGCTCTATATCTATACCGCGGCAAACCAACTGCAGAACGAACTGGATAATAACATAAAAAAATCGGTTGAGGCTGCCGGAAAGTGCATCAGCGGCGATTCCACTGCTTGCGACACTCCGGCTCCGGACGGCGATAATGAAAGCGTCTATATGGAAGGCCAAGCTCTCAAAACCGTAAATGATTTATATAAGGAAATTATTAAAATCACGGCGCTGCGAGCTCAGTTGATTTCCGCCAAGGCCATTTATACAAGCACTCCGGCTCCTTATATAAGAGAACTGAAAAGCCAGACTGCCGATACTTCAAGCCAAGAAGATGCTTCCGCCCAAGAAGAAACTAGTGCTGCAGTTAGCGGAACCATGCCGGTATATGCTTATTCAACCAGCCGCAGCAGCTCAACGCTGGCTTTTGCTCAGTTGGGAATTGCGGCGGATAATGCTGATGCCAAGGCGTCAACCGCGCTTGCCAAGGTGGAAGATGTGGCCGCCGGTACAGATAAAATTGCCGATACTTCCGGTATTACCGACAACGCTTTTATGTTTATGACTCCGCCGGAATCTCCGTTGAGCCACCCTTATGTTGATGAAGCCGACAAAATGGCAGAATTGGAAAAACTTGCTCCGCTTACCGAAACGGTGGAAAAGGCTCTGGATGTGCATAATATGATTTATAATCTTGAGGATTATAAGAATCTTGCCGATGGTATGGCCGAACTCAGAGAGAGGTACCAAAAGGCTCTTAATGCGCTGAAAGTTGCCGATAAATGCGCTCAAAATTATATTGGCCGCCACTATAAAAATCCTGCCGCTGTTTGGGGCACCCGCGCAGATGTAACCGATCATGATAACCGCATCGGCGTATCAAAAGCGGCGTATGATTATTATCAGACGGCCAAAGCGGCGGAAACGTCACAGATTTCAGCGAGCGATATCAGTGGTATGGGCAGTTCGGATATTGATGCTGATAATGTTAAATCCGATGCCATAACCAGCGATGAGCAGGCCGACGAAGCCCTGAAACTTGTCCATGACGGCAATGATGAAGAAGAGGGAATGGACAGCAGCGATGCCAAAGCGGCCAATGAAGGGCGCAAGAGCGCTTTGCTCTCTTGGCAAATCGGTGCCGAAATTTCCAAATCATTAGTAACTGAGCCGCAAAGGTGGGGGCAGTTTGATAAAGGTTTTCCGGTATGGTATGATGTTAAAGCTTTTTATGGCCAATATTTGGATAAAAAATATGCTAATATCAAATCCTATCTGACTTCTTTTTCCAAGTATGACATTTTAGCGGTTGCGGCCGAAAAACTCAGCGGCACCCAATCTGATATTGGCGATAATCTGCAAAAACAGCGATCTGAACTGATGAGCAGCCTGCTTTCATCCCAAGATAAGGCTTTGGCAGCCTATGATAAGGATGTTGCCGCGCATATAGATTCTACTTCCGCCGGACAAATCAAAGCCCTTTATGCCGAGCGCAAAAAAGTGTTGGCAGAGCTTGACGCTGCTAATGATAAGCTTAAACAAGATACTCAAAAGCTTTCGTCTTTGCGGGAAAAAGCCAAAGACGATGCCGGAGATGACATGCTCAAAAGCGTGACTTCTAAGGAGACGTTTCCGGATGATTTGCTTGGCGATGCCGGCGGAACGCCTCCAAGCCGCGAGGTATCAAGCATTGCTGATAGAACTAAGAGCCTGAATGAGGCATCGGCCAAAAACAAAGAGTCTCCGGAAATTAAGGCTCTGGAGGCCAGCGTCAAAACTCAAAAGAGCAATGTCAAAACCCTGAAGAAAAAGCTTGCTCAAGCGGATAAGAATATTGCCGCTGCCCGCCGCCGTCAAAAAATAAGCCGCATTTTTGGCGCTCCGTCCGCCCCGGTATACGATGCTCAAAAAGAATATAAAAAGGTGCTTGCCAATATTCAGAATCTGGCGTCTGACACCGAAGATGAGTATGCTTCTGCCGTCAAAAAAAGCCTGTTGGATGTTTTGAGCCGCGACGGCGTGCTTAATACTAAAGATAAAACGGTGGAAATTGGAGAAAGAATTACTCCGGCATACGTGCGCCAGAAACTTATCTCTTCTGCCGGCAAAGCCTTAGATGAGCTCAATGACGCGGTGGCTGCCCGAGTTGATGCTGCCAGAGCGCAGCTTGCCGCTATGGGCGATAAATTGTATGACCCGGCCAATCATCAGGAAGTGGTTAAGATTCACCAGGATATGATTCGTGATATTAAGGCCATGTCTGTCACCATCAAATCTCCCGGAATCTCCCAAATCAGCGGCATTAATATTTTTGCCAAACTTCTTACCGCTGATACGTCAGCTGAGGCCGAGGGCTATTTTGTCGGCCGCATTGCCAAAGCGCGGGATATCAAGGCGCCCAAAGCTATATTTGCCCAAAAGCTTCCGCCTTTGCGCGAGGTATTCCATTTTGATGAGACCGACTTTGAAAATGTAAAGCCTTATATTGAAAATGCCGGCAGTGAGCGCTCATTTATCGCGAAAGATTTTCTGGATATGGGCGGAGAAATACCTTTGGTATGGAAATATATGCTGCAGGACAAAGCCTTTGTCGAGACCGATATTGACTTTGCCGCAATTTTGGACGGCGGCAATAAGCAATGTGCAATTATATCTTTCTTGCGCGGTGGAGAAATGCCTTGCCGGCTGAAGGGCACCAACTTGATTATTGATATTAATGAGGATGGAGATTTGGCCTACCGTAGCGATAAACCGGCCGGAGTTGTCAACGATTGCCCGCTTTTGGTGGCTCAAGGCGCCAAAGTTAACCATACATTGCGCGATGTATCAATCGCCAGCCTGACCCGCGGGCCCAATATTAAGACTATTAAAAATGCTCCGGATATTGATTGCCAATTCAGCGAGCTTGGCAGTTTGGTAGAGCTTGCCGGCACAGATGGCTTGCAGTTCCGCAAATCTGTCTATGATGTGTATTTTGACCTGCTGCAGTATGATATCCACTATACCGGCAAAGAGCTGTCTGACTCTCATAAACGGCGGCTGGCTGCGGTAGAGCGTTCGCCTTATAACAGCAACCAGATTGGTACCTTCTTGGTATATGCCGAGAATGAGAATAATATTCGCGATCAGGTAACTGAACTACAAAATGAATATGATGCCAGAATAGAAGAATTGCGTAATACTCTCAGCAAATATGGCTATGACCTGGCCGAGAATATAAATTTTGCCAATTCGGACGAATATGAACAGGTTAGGAAAAAACTTGATAATATCAAAAATCAAGCTGTTTCTGAGGCGTTGCAGCAAATTGCAGAAGTCAATGTGGCGGATAACGAAGTTGTAACCGAACGCATAGAGAGCCTTAAGAGTTCAATCAATGCTCTGCAGAAAGACAAAGACGAGCTGGTGCTTTTGAGCAGCTCTGCCGAAGATATAAATAATCTTGACGAACAGATAAAAACGGCTAAAGCTAACAAAACCGCTGTCAATAAATATACCAAGAGCCTCAAAGACAGCTCCGCGAACTTAAAGCTTTCTGATGCACCATATTGCGCAACTTATTAATAAAGGCAAATATTAATTATGAGTCCGAACCAAATCGAAAATGGAAGACAAACACTGGCAATCGAAAGCTCTTCTGCCTATCAGCCGGAATTTTTGGAAAAACTTGATAGAGAGAGCGAAGGCGCCAAACTCACATATTATTTGTGGCTTTCTCGCTTTTTTATTGTAACCGCAGTAATCTCTCTGCTGTTGTTGGTCAGTTCGGCGCTGGCTTTGTTTCGGTTGGCTCCGATGGTGTCTGTAGAACCGTTTTTGATTATCAATCAGGATTCTTCAGACGGTATTGTTCGCAGCGAACCGATAACTGAAGATATGTCATCGCGCGATAAATTAATGAAAACCTTTATCCGCCAATATGTAATCTTGCGCAATACCGTAATTAATGACCCGACCGAAATGCGCTCGCGGTGGATGCCCGGAGGAATGGTTAACTATCTTTCTTCCGATGATGTATATTTTGCCTTTAACAAAAGCGCGGCTTCCAATTGGGAGGAGATGTTTAAGCGCGCTTTGGTGCGTGAGGTTGAGATTATTTCCATCAACCGCCAGGGCGGTGCCAAAAGTCCGGTTTGGAAAGTCGATTTCAAAACTTATGACCTCTATGATGAGCAAGGGCACAGCCAAGCACAAAAAGAGGCAACCTTGCGGGTTCGTTACTGGACGGCTTCGGTTACCGGACATTTTATCAAGGAACGAATGTTTTTGGGGCGCCGCCTCATCAATCCGCTGGGCTTTACGGTTGTCCGCTATTCGCAAACCGAGGTCGAAATCTTCTAATTTGTTGATAAGTATATTCAAGCTGTTAGACATTTAAACTAAAAGAGTATAATTTTATATCAACTGGAAAATTATAATTAGACTGAAGAAGAGGCTGATTTTTAATGAATACATATTCTAAGGTATTGATTGTGCTTGTTTTGTTTTTGCTGGCAGGGTGCTTTGGTTCCTATTATGAGCCGGAGCCGGTCGGTATCGGTAAAGGCAGCGATGAGTTGAAATTGTCGCCTTGCGCTTGTATGGAAGTGGAACTTCCGAAAAATTTGCCTGATTGGTTTGTCGCAACAATTTAGGCCGGGATAGTCAAATGGCAGAACAAATAGGAACAACCTCCAACGCCCGCCGGCTTATTGGTAATGGTAATCGGCCGCAAAGCCGCATGCAAAACTCTGATGTGTTTGTTGCTAATGTCGGGGAAAAACGCTATCTGTGGACGGCGCGGGCATTTGCAATTATTACAGCTTTGAGTATTTGCTGCAATATCGTGTTGATATTGGCAATTTTTCAGGTTTTGCCGCTGTATCGGGTTGAGCCTTTCCTGCTGACATTCCAAAACCGTTCGGAGCAGGTGTACAATATTCAGCCGATTAAAGAAGGGCTGCGCAACCAAAAAGCAATTACTGAAGTGTTTGTTCGGCAATATGTTTTGCTGCGTAGTTCGTTTATGCGCGATTCTGCCGAGATGGAGGCTCGTTGGTCAGCCGATGGGCCGGTTAAAGAAATGTCCTCGCCCAAAGTTTATCAAGACTTTTTGGATAATACCGCCAAAAAGGCTCTTCAGGTAATCAGCAGCCGCGGTTTGAGCCGCGATGTAAAAATTCTTTCGGTTAACGAACTTGCCAACGGAATATGGCAGGTCGAATATGAGACCAGAGATATGTACCCGGAATCTGTCCAGCCTGAGGTTAACTACTGGACGGCATCGCTTAATGTGACATATCGCAAAAAAAATGTTAAATATGGTGACAGGTTAAAAAATCCGGTTGGTTTTACCGTAACCAGATATTCTTTGACCTTCAATAAGGTGGAGTAGCGTAGCAGTGTCTGTTAAATTTTCTAAAATATATTCATATTTGCCGGTCTTGCTTGGCGGGCTTGGCTTTTGCTCTGCTGCCGCCGCGCAGGTCGATCAGCAGGTTATGGACGCCAGCGCCGAACAGGCGCAGGGCAACTACCAGCCTATGAATATGGGGTATGCCGGTTTTAATTCT
>JBNMLW010000003.1:0-19250 GCA_050875025.1 Alphaproteobacteria bacterium | reverse complement strand
TAATTATTATACCCAACAGCGCCCTGCCCATCACAAATAAAAACTATACAATTACCCTTAGCAACATATTTTCTATCGTATGCATACCTAGCTACAATACCATTTTCACTTTTTTTGGCACCACAATAAAAAATATCATCTCCCTCTGTCAGTACATCTGTTGAAGTCACTTTTCCCGTTTCAAATTTAAACAATTTTCCAAGTTTAAAATATTTCCAATTTTCCGTATTGATGCTGTTAACTTTCTTGGCATTTCTTGTTTGCGAAATTTTAATTGCTAAACTATTCATGTAATTTTCAATCCATTTCCAGTCTGGCTTATTTTTTGAATCAACTGGAAGCTTTATCGAAAAATCAGTCTTAATATGTTTATTTAATTCTCGGCCAAAGGCAATGAATCTAAAATTAGTTTCATATTTTATCAATTTTGCAATAAATAATTTTTGATTGCTAGAAAGATTTTCTGAAATTCCTTTTTTAGGCAATAATACTGCAACATTCTGTCCTGTATAAAAATTTGTTATTTGTAAAAAAGTTTCCCCTAGACTCCCTCCTAAGGCTACAGTCAGAGCACCTTTAGGGAAAGGCTGTATGCTTAATCTCTCAACATATGCCGATACACCATTATTCTGAGCTGTTCTTGACACAAATGCTACTGGATCAGAAACTTTACGATCTACTTCAATTAAATCGCATAAATCCAACTTGGTTCCATAGCTAATTTCAAAAAGTTCATTCAAATAAAAAATTTTCCATTCAGACGTATCCACCATACTAAATCTCTCCAGTAGATATTTCATAAGCAAGAAGATTACGAATAGCCTGCTCGAAATCTTTATCTGTTATCTTAGAATAATCAGTTTCCATATAAGCTTCGGCCAACCATTCATCCTGCGCTGTTATTTGTTTTGTAACAGACAAACCTTGCTCTGATTTCCTGTTTCTATACAGCCACAACCAATGACTTTCGATATCTGCCCAAATACCTTCGTCTGAATTAGGTTTTGTTTTTTCGACACGACCAAGATTTTTACGTTTCACAAAACCGTCATCCTTAAAATAGCCAAAGAATGTTTCTTTCACCGGAGCTTTTTCATGCCGCGTTCCTAAATTAAATACCATACAACAGGCATTTGCGCTAGCCCCAGGGTGAAAGACATCTGCAGGCAATGAAAATACAGCATCTAGCGTATGCTCTTGCAACATTTTTTCTTTAAAATCTTGTATATCTTTTGAACTACCTATTGCACATTGCATCGGCAATAAAACAGCCAATTTACCTGTTTTAACTCTTGAAGCTATATAATGCACATAATGAAAGCCTTCAGAAGGATCCTCCTTCGCCTCTTTTTTCCAATTTTTAACATAAGTTGGATTTGAATATCTGCGCTGAGCATTATATGGAGGATTCATCAATACTACATTAATTTTTGCATCTTTTATAAATTCATCATTTTCAAAACAACTTCCCATCCTTATATTTGAGTTACCATCGCTATGTATTAACATATTAGTTGTTGACAAACCAAAAGCCGTTTCTTCCGCTTCAATACCATAAATTTGCTTTTTCTTTACTTCTTTCCGTTCCGTTTCAGTAGCACAGTCATCCATTGCCTCGGTCATTGCCCTAACAAGAAAAGCTCCGCTACCACAACAAGGATCTAAAACTCTTGAATTACGATTAATTCCAACAACTTGACACATAAAATGCACAATATGGTCAGGCGTAAATGCTTGATTTTTATCAGCCTTACCTACATATTTATTAAAAGTTGTAAAAAACAGATTTAGAATATCTTGTCCCATAGTACTTCTATCATTTATGTAAGGCAATATATCATCATCAATTTTTTTCAATATTTCTTGCATATTATCAGTTTTCAAATCCCTAACATCCTGAGAATCCAGCACTTTATTTTTGAGAATTACTAATTTTTGAGCTTTATTGAGATCCTTGTCCTCCAATAAATCAGTGATAGTACTTTCTATTCCGCTCAATATTTGTTTAGTTTTTAATCCTTTATATTTCAAATCGTTTTTCAATGCTAACAAACAGGTTCCTACAAATTGACTACGTATTTTTTCTCCAATTCCGTGTTTATGAAGCAGTTCATTCAGTGCGTACGTATTTTTTATAACTTGCTCTTTATTGTTTTTCTTTCCCAAATACAAATCTGCATATTCATCGAAGGTTTTTAATGCATATTGATTTTTTAATTGGTGAGATTCATCTATTATTAAGTCACTTCCCCACCAAACTTTTATGCGCTCATCTTCTGTATTCGCTAAAATAGCAATAATCTTATTACCTGTTAAAGCCTTCTCATACTCCACATAGGCTTGTAACTGATGATATACTTTATCTTTATCCTCCTTATCAAAATTAGGCTTCGTTTCAACCAATATAGAAATATTGTCTTTCACAAAACGAATATCTAGATTTTTATATTTTCTTCCTTTATATGTAACCAAAGTTTCATTGATCGTTTTTCCTACAGATTGCAAGGCTTTGGAATAACTAAATTCATCTGCCTCTAAATTCTTCACAAGCCAACTCGTGCCAATTGTATTTATGATTTTTGTTCTACTATTAGACATGATTTCCTCTTTAGACAAATTCCAATGAGGTAACTATAGAAAACAATCATTAAAACTTGGTTTAAATAAATAATCTAACTATGGGACACACACCCAAACTACGCCCCTTTTCTATCATTAAGCCTTCTCACAGCTCCATCCTACCCTCATAAAAATAAGAAGGCAAGTCGGAGAACATAGGGATTGCAGATAAGCAACTTCAGCCGACTTAACTGTCAGATTGCAAAAACTCTAAAAATTCCAGCTGATTCCTGCAAGAGCATTCCAACCTTGGCGGCCGCCATCCCGCCGTATGAGTTCCAGAAAAAATCTTGCCTCTTTTTTCAAATAAGATTTTTCAATGCCAATTCCGTATTCTGCATAATCCTTTAATTTAATCTTCGGAAGTTTTACATCATTTGCCGTAACTTTCCTCTGCCCACTAAAGTTAAAAACATAACGTCCGGTCAGATACGCAGAAAGATTATTTGCAAATTTTTTGCTGAGTTTTATTGCCGGCGACAACTCAATGTTATAAGCATTTCCGAATTTTACCACCGCCTTTTTTCGGTCTTATATCTGAACAGGTTGGAACAATTCATGCGCAGATTGGCTACTACAATTTTGAGAAACGCGTTCATGCCGAACGCCAAAAAGGCAGTTTGACAACCGAACGTCTGAACCAAATTTGGGCAAAGGAGCATGAGCGTTTTACCGGCAAAAAACTCGAAGGAGACAGCCGTTATCGTTGGATGCGCATCTCTCACCTCTTCAACTCGCCGTTCTATGTGTATTGCTATGCATTCGCCGGCGTATTGGTCAACAACCTGATTAAGGTTTATGGCGATGGAGATTTGAACAACATTGATCTCTGCGATTTTCCATCCCGCTTTATGGAGATGCTCTCCAACACGGGAGTTGAACCGTACCGCGATCTTTTGGAAGCCTTTGAGCTTGATGTTGATGACCCGAAATTCTGGCGCGACGGTCTCAAGATTGTTGAAGACAACATCAATGAGATTGAACGTCTGGCCAAAGAAGAAGGTCTGCTCTAACTAAAAAAAGAAGCATCACATTAGTGATGCTTCTTTTTTTATTGAAAAACCCCTGATTTAAAAAACAAAAAACCGCGGGCTGCGCAATGTCAGCCGGCGGTTCTTCGTTTCATAGTAACTCTGGGATAAAACTCTTTCCTCTATAGAGCTTGGCCATTTCTTCCTTAGTTACATAAACAACCACGCTCTCGCTGTCTTTGGAAACATTATTGCCTTCCGCCTTAGAACGAAAAACAAAAACATTGTTTTGTTCCTCCATTGAAGCATCCAGCAATTTAATCTTCCGGCCGAACAGGCTGTCGCATACATCAATTTTATCCCGCAGGATATCAATCACCACAGTTTTTTGCGTTTTAACCTTGACAATGACAACCGGAGAATAATAAAACCCATCGCCGAATGTCGTCTCCCGTATACCCCAAGTACAGTTTTTTTCACTGACACTGAAACGGTTTGCAAAAAAACGCAAACTCATAAACTTAGCTTGCTTACCTGATTTGTTTAATACTTCCATAATAGCTAAAATATATCGTGAAAGCTTATACCACAAAATTAATTAAGATACAAGACATAATTGTATAAATTTTGTTTATTTTTTGTTTAAAAATTAACTTTTTATAGTGTATAATCTATATCAAAGAAGAGTTTTTGATAAATCAAGGAACAAACCATGGCCTTATCCATAGAACTGGAAACCTACTATCAACTGAAAACAAATATGCAAACCATGTACAATTTGCAGCAATCAGCCGCCCGCGGCGCTGATAAGCCGTGCACGGAAACCGATAGCTATGAAAACGCGCTGGAAAATTTCCTTGATGCATACCTGCTGTACTATCAAAGAGAGAGCAGACAACAGCTCGTCAAACCGACCGATAATTTAAAAGACGAGCTGGCCAAACAGCTGAAATTTTCTGCTGCCGATAATAATCAGATAACCGGCTTGCAAAAATTATTATCAACTCCCGAACTCTCATTTTTAAACAGCGACAGCCTGCAAAAGCAGCTCAAAGATCTGTCTGATGCGTTTGAAATGGAAACTACCCTGCAAGAAAAATTGTCACAAATTTCTGAGCCCCAAGATAATATCCCTGCCGCTGAAATAGAAGAATTGATAACTCAAGCCGAAAAGCAATCTGCTCAAGAAAAGAATAAAAAGAATCAATCCAAAAAAGAAAAATCTCAACTTGACGGATATAAATCTACAATTATCAAATCTCTTGGTTCAAGGCTGGAAAATCTCCGTTCCAAAAGAGAGCTAACCGCCGATGAGCAATATATTTACAACAATCTGGCGGATATCGCCCAAGCTCAGTTGATACAAAATGACAAAGGCAAGACTTGCCTCCGAGCTGTTTTTGCCGGCGGCCGGCACTATGATTTGGCATTTTTGACCTACAAGAACAAACATGTCTTTTCTCTAAATGACACCCCTGCCGAAACTGAAAAATTATATAAATTTCTTGCCGATAAAGAGTTGTCTTTTCAGGAAGAAACTCTGCCGGAAGAAAAAACTGCGGCCAAAGGAAAATCCTTGCGGCAGGAGCTTTCTCTGCCGGAACTGAACGAGCAGCAAAAAGCTGATTTTGCCCAAGAACAAAAAGCATATAAGATTTACAGCGCTTCCAGGCAAACTGCAAATGCTCAAAAACTGCGCGCGCTGCTCAAGAAAAAATACGATATATTGCAAAAAAACGCCGAACAGGAACAAAAAAAGCAAAAATATCTTTGCCGCCAAGACCAGCTTGCCGAAATCAAAACTGCCAAAATCGACGGCATTAATCGGCATATCGCTGCCGCCATAAAAAAACTGGATAATGATATGGTGCTAAACCTCGTTGCTCCGGGAAAAGGCAACAACAAAACGGAGCAAAGCCGGCGGCAAAAATTTAATGACTTTTTACAATTATATTCTTCTGAACGCAAACCGGTGCTTTCCAACATTCGCTCTTATCTGTACAAGCAGCTGCAAGAGGACATTCGGCTGTGGAATGATGTCAGCGAGAATTATTACAAAGACATCAAAGGCATGGTAAATGAAAATTACTATGAAAACGTTGTTTCTGCCCTCTATGAAGAAAAGCAGTCGGTGAAACAAGCCCTTTCTTCTGAAGAGGCTGAACTGTCTAAAGGCCTCAGCAAATTGATTTTATTGCGGGGAATAGAGGCTCATTCTTTAGCTGCAGATACCACTTCTGACAACATCTGCCAAATGAACAACCTTTTGCACAAAATAGGTTACCAAATATCAGTTCAAAATATTGCCTATAACGCTTCGGCCTCACTCAAGTCCAAACCCTTGACCGCAATGCTGCGCTGCCTTGCCGACGGAAAAAAACTTGACTTTGCCGACAAAAGCAAGCTTAACTCTGACGAACAGGCATATATTCGCGCCAACTACCAACAATTTAAACAAGCGCTTGGCAAAGAGCCTAACTTCCAATATTTAATCGGCGATGTCATCGAAAACAAAGAAAGCAACCTCGCTCCGGCGCTGACCCCGTACCAAAAACGCTACAAAACCTTGGGGATTGTCGCCGCGCTTTCCGCTAATGATTCCAAGGATGAAATCATTACCCTTGCCAAACGCAATTTAAGCTCTGCCGAGCAAAGTAAAATGAGCGGCTGGAGTACTGATGATTACCTTTTCAAAACCTATCTGGAAGTATTCTTTGACCGCCCCAATATTCCGCTTGACCGCAAAAATCTCCCTACTCTGAAAAAACAGTACCAGTGGGAAGATTTCAAAGCGCAAAACAAAGAAACATCTTTGGCTCTCAATCAAGAGTTCAGAACGCAAACCAACAATAATGCCGGTAATCTTATCGCCAAATTGCTGTCCAAAGGCGAAATGGCCGGAGCCAGCGTCCACCACATCACTCCGTTGAAATATGCCGTCTGCACCGATACTCCCGGAGAGTTTAATGCTCCCGGCAATCTGGCTATCTGCAAACAGTGGAACGCCTGGGAAGATGACAAACACCAGCTGGAACACTTGGCCACGATTGAAGGCGGAGAATACACTGCTCCTTATCTTATAGAAAAAGACGGCAAATACATGCGCCGCCCGCAATGCGACTTAAAGAAAGGAGATACTATCTGCTTTGAAAAACTGCAGATTGCCGAAAAAGGCGGGTATAGGCCTCTGATTGCGGAAGACACCTTGTATATCAGCTCCAGCGGGCTGAGTATCTCCTCGCCTAAAGTTCCGCAACTGTCGCAAGAATTGTCAATGCGCAAAATCATGCAAAACTCTGTTCAGAATTGTAAATAGTTTTACCTATTTACAACTTCCGCACCGATATTGTAATGCTGATTTTATGAGTTTGCCCCGGCTGCAGACAAACGGCAAAATCTCCAACATTGGAGGGCTCAACGCAGACAAACTTTTTATATTGTCCGGAGCTCATTTCCGCCAAATCTTTGGCCGGATTCCATACCACCGTAGTTTTTGAGCCTGTTTTTTCAATTACGATTGCCCTTTGGTATCCGTAATCTTCAATTTCTACCTTGCCGCAATGATCTAAAAATGCCGCGTCAAATTCCCCGTTAATCTTCAATTTGCCTGCTTGCGTATATTCTTTTCCATCCAAAGAGCTTTTGTAGCGGTAATCCTGCAAACCGTTTATCGCCGCGTTTTCAATCGAGCTGATATTAAAATAGCAATGCAGCACCTCCGCAAAAACCAACGGTTCATCACTCCGGTTAATCGTTTCCAAGCTATATTCCAATTTGTCAGTTATTTTGACGCGCAAGGTTGCCGCGGCCTTAATATTATACTTTGCCTCAGGTATCAGCTGCAGTTCTGCTTCCGCTTGATTATCCGCGACGCTGATGCCCTGCACTTTCCACTCCGATATTCGGGCAAAACCATGGCGCGGCAGATTATCATTCAGTTTTTCTGCCGCAAACCGCGGCCAACAGACCGGTATTCCGCCTCGGATGGCCTGCACATTGTCAAATTTGTTCAAATCTCCCAGCCAGAACACATCGTGCTCTTCTCCTTTAGGACGGTATGAGAGCAGCGTTGCTCCCCACAATGCCAGCTTGCATTCCGCCGCATTATTGCTGATATTGATAAAGCCCTTATTTTCCATAGCTGTCACCTCTTGCTTCTTTTGTTGCTTTTTCCGCTCAAAAAACCGAGCAAATAAAAAATTCCGTTGATTATCAGTTTGCGGTCTTTTTGCCGCAGCGAGAGCCAAAAGTCCCACACCCACCGCAACCATGGCTTTTGCGGTTTGGACGCCGATGCCGCTTTTGTCTCTGCCGTCCGAACCTCTGTTGGTTTCAAAGGTTTCACCACCGCGCGATACGGTTCAAGCATCGCGGCAATTTGCTTATCCGAAACATAAGCCCCGTGCACTCTTTTAAGTTCGCCATCGGCCTGCAGAAACAGGGCATCGCCCAGCCCCAGCAGTTTCTCCGCTCCGGCGGCATCCAAAATTGTGCGAGAATCTGTCGCGCTGGCAGTTTTGTAGGCCAACCGCGACGGGAAATTGGCCTTAAGCACGCCGGTTACCACATCCACGGACGGGCGCTGCGTTGCCAAAATCAGATGAATACCGCAGGCACGCGCCTTTTGCGCCAGCACTTGCACAGATTTTTCTACCTTTTTATCTGCCGCCATCAAATCGGCAAACTCATCAATCACGCAGACCAGATACGGCAGCGGCGGATTATCCTCACTATATTCGGCAATATTCCGCGCCATGTTTTCTTCAAACAAAGCATAGCGGCGCTCCATTTCCTGCGCCAAATATTCCAGCGTTGCCGCCGCTTTGGCATTATCCGTAACCACCGGACAAAACAGATATTTCTGATTATTGTAGGCGGCAAATTCAACTCGCTTGGGGTCTATCAAAATAAACTTTACCTCTGCCGGTTTTTTGCATTTTATCAGCGACAGAATAAACGTATTCAATCCTACTGATTTGCCCGAACCGGTCGTCCCAGCCATCAACAGGTGCGGCAATTTGCTCAAATCTGCCCAAACCGGATTACCGGCAATATCAACGCCCAAACAAATCGGCAACTTGCCTTGCGGCGTCGGGCTTTGCGCCAACACATCGGCAAAGTCTATTGTTTTGGGTTCCGGCGCCGGAATCTCAAACCCGATAAGATTAGAGTTTTCTAGTGCCTCCACCCGGAGCGAGGCAATGCCCATCTCGCGGGCAATATCCTCTGCCGCGGCAGCCACATTTTTAAGTTTGGTTCCCGCCGCCGGCAAAAATTCCACCGTTTCAACTAATGGTCCGACCTTAATTTCGGTTACTTTGCCCCCGATATTATAATGAGATAACACTTCTTCCCAGTGTTTTTGATTGCTCTCTGCCCTTGCCATAATAACCCCGCTGCAGTTTAGATATTTATGGTTCATAATCTATAGAATTTGCTAAATAAATGCAAGGCTTTTGTCCTCTTGCCGCAAATACTTTTACACAGAATCTGCTGCAATTGCAAAAAATAGTTGAGTGAACAAATTATCCGTGCTCTGATGCTAACCAATGGTTAACTATTTAATTGGGACTTTATAATGCTGCTGACCAAATACATCAGATTGTTTTTCCTTACATTTTTGCTTGCCGTATATTCATACAACACCCAGGCGCGCACTTATATCACCGCCGAGCGTGTTTATGGTTATGCCCGCGATCTTAATTATGATGCGCTCTCCAAAATGGGGCGCTATATTGATGTAACTGACGGCAGCGGCTATACCGCCCTGTGCAAAGCTATTGCCGATGACAACCAGCATGCTTATTACACTCTGCGCCGCTATGGCGCCAATCCCAAGCCGCGCTGTTTGTCCTCTGCGCTTTCGGCCAACAAAAGTGCCTTTAACGGCCCGGTATTTAATATCAGTTCCGGCACTTGGACGGCTATCGGCGTAGCTGCGGTCGGCGGCGGAATTATTGCAGCTGCCAGCGGTGGCGGCGGTGGTGGCGGCGGCAGCGGAGACAAATGCCCCGGCTATAGTTACGATGCCTGCGGCTATGGCTATGAAGAAACATCTACTTGTTTTGACGGCGCTAACACCCGCTATATCTGCAAACTCAAAGAAGGCTATGTTGACACCGATGGCACTATTACTTGTGCCCACGGTTACTCCCGCACTGATGAAAGCGCGGAATGTATTGCCAATACCTGCGATGGCTATGATTATGATTCCTGCCAAACCTGGCAGACTGTGGACGGCACCTGCCTCACTCCCTCCGCCACCAAATATAAGTGCACCAACAAAACCGGATTTAATAACGACGGAACTTGCAGAACCGGATACACTCTCACCGACGGCAACTGTGTAGCCGACACCTGCGGCGCTGAATATAACCAAGATACCGCCTGCTCCAGCTGGCAAACTCAAGAAACCTGCCAAACCGGCGATGCCACCAAGTACAAATGCACTAACAAAGAAGGTTTTAATGACGATGGAACCTGTAAAACCGGTTATATCTTAAACACCAGCAATGAATGTGTGGCTCGAGACTGCGGCGCAGACTTTAGCACAGATACCTGCAAAACCTGGCAGACCTCAGAAACCTGTCAATCCGGCACCGAAACCCAGTATAAATGCACCAATAAAGAAGGTTTTAATGATGACGGAAATTGCCTTCAGGGTTATACCAAATCAGGCGACGGCACAACCTGTAATCTGAACGACTGCACCGGTTTTGACAAAGACAGCTGCGAAACCTGGCAAACTTCTGCAGGCCAGTGCGAAACAACCACCGGAACAAAATATAAATGTCAAAACAACACCGGCTACAATGATGACGGCTCCTGCGCCAGCGGATATGGCAAAAACAGCAGCGGCGCATGTGTGATTAAAGGTGCTGACATCTATGGCACCAAAAACGGCAACGATATAAATATCGAAAATACAGAATATGCCGATGTTTATGGCATGTATACCACCACCAATGGCTACAATGCAAATTCCAATGTTTCGGCGACAATTTCCATCGGCAACAAAAGTGATGGCAATGTTTATGGTGTTGCCTCAGCCGGAAACGACGCTACAGTAATAAATGCCTATGACAGCAGCACGGGAAAAATCACTATAAACAACACCGGAAATGGCAACGTTTATGGATTAAAAGCCAACACTGCATCTAATGCTGATGACGGTACAGCAGCTACCAACACAGAAGGAACCATTAATATTATCAACAATGGCAATGGCAACATTTATGGAGTATATGCAAATACAAACGCTGTTAACATAACTTCGCACAGAGCCGAAATAGCAAATGCTACCGGCAAAATTCAAATATTTAACGACGGCAATGGTAATCTCTATGGTGTCTATGGAAAAACTGCCACTAATTCCGAATCAACAAATCCAATAGATGGTACAGGTCATGTAGATGCCAGCATTCACATCAACAATAGCGGAAGCGGCAAAAGCTATGGTTTATACGCCACAGACACCGCTCAAAGCATATCCAACACCACCGGAAAGAACGTAGTCCAAAATTCCTCTATTACTATGGTAAATAAAGATCCAAGCGGCACCGCTTATGGCATTTATGCCGATAAGTCAAAAAACATCACTGATGCAGCCACTCAAGCCACCTCATTGATAGAAATGGCCAACGCTGAAGTTGGAACTATCATCGGCATGTATGGCAAAACTTTGGCAGAAAACAGCGGCACCATAAAACTGCACAATCTTGATGGGGGCACTGCTATCGGTATGTACATTGATGGAGGCACCGCCACCAACAGCGGCTCCATAATCATTGACCGTGAAGAGTACAACGAAACAAACATCATAGGTGGCGGCGGCGAAACACTATCCCCCACCACGCCAAGCCCGGACGGAACTGCTATCGGCATTTATGGCACCGCCGGTTCAACCATCAACAATTCCGGAACCATCAGTATCTCCGGCGCTTCTACCGCGTATGGTATTCTGGGCGAAGACAGCACGGTTACCGTAAACAACACCGGTACCATTACCATTGACGGCGTTTCCAAAACCAATGATTCCTCTGTCGATGGCAGTTTTATCAACCTCAACGGCGGCACCTTGCTTAACAGCGGCCTGATGAGCTCAAACGCCAGCCTCAATTTGGCGGATATGAATGCCAAAGTTGTAGCATCTCAAGGTTCCAAATTCTCGGCTAAAGATGCTCTGATTGGTGATGTTACCATGAGTTCTGATGTAGTCAGCCGGGGTTTTGACACCACCTACAAAGTAGCCGGTATGGTTGAGGCGGCAGACACCTCAGATTTCCGTCTGTCCTCCGGTTCTGCCTTGTTTGATGCCAAACTGGAAAACGGCGCCGATGCCGTCATGAGCATGAAGTCTTTTGCCTCGGTGGTAGAAGACGGCGAAGTTGCCAAATTCCTGCAGAGCAACTATGCTGCCGCCAATAACGAAAAACTCTTTGCCGCACTTAAGTCTGCCACCACCGCCGCAGAGCTCAACAGCAGCGTTAACAGCCTGTTTGGCAAAGACATGTTCTCCCGCATGGCCTATGAAGACCTCTCCATGATCCGCGAGATAAACTTTGGCATGAACCAAAAATTTCTTGCTCAGACCGGAAGTTTCTCTTTCGGCGGACAATTTACCCCCACCAGCTTTGACAACAGCAACGGCTCTATCGGACGCTACTCTGTCAGCGGCTACAGCAACGGCAATATGAGCCTTGGTTTCGGCATGGCCATCAGCGATATTTATTCCCATGACGGACACGATGACAACCGCCGCTTTGACCGCAGCTTTGTTATGAGCCTGCCCTTTGGCCTCAAGGCAAACGGCATGGAATTTATCACCTCGCCCAAACTGGGTTACTCTTACGGCACCTATGACCGCGAAGGGTATGAGAAAGTCAACTATGACGGCAAGGTTCAAAAACGTATTTTTGCCCTGATGAACGAGGCCAAATACCCGCTGGCATTCGGTAGTGCCAAAATCATTCCCACCGCGGAATTTAACCTTATCGGCTATAATATCAAAGCCAATGAAGACGCTGATAAATATGCCTTAAAGATAAACTCGCAAAACCATTATTCGGTTGAAGCCGGCATTGGATTGATGAGCGAAAAAGAATTTGCTTTGGGCAAAAACAGCCATCTCAAACTAAACGGCGGCATCATGGCATATCAAGAGTTTGCCAATCCGTACGAATTGGATATTTCAATGTCCGGCATGGACGGCACCTACCGCCTGCAGGATGAAAAACGCGGAGACAACCGCGCCGCCATCCGCTTTGGCATGGATTACAAAGTCAATGAAAGCACCAGCGTTTCAGCCAATCTGCTGACCAACATTGACCACGAATACCGCACCGATGCGGGCATAAACCTGAAATATGCGTTCTAACTCCCGCAGCAAGGCTTGTTTCCTCACCGAAACAAGCCTTTTTCAGTTTTTATCAATATAACTAACATTTTAAGAATCATTGATTGACAAACCATTGCCTTGCCGTTAGGATATGAATATTCATAATAAATTGAGGTAAGAAATAAATAACACCTATGAGTTCCGTATATCTGTATATCTTTAACCTTATACTGGTTTTTTTACTGGTTTTTGCCAACGCTTTCTTTGTAGTTTCTGAATTTTCTATCGTAAAAATCCGCCGCACCAAGCTTGAAGAACTGGCGCGCGGCGGCAGCAAAAGAGCCAAAATCGGCCTCAAAATAAATGAGCGGCTCAATACTTATCTGAGCGCCATTCAGCTCGGCATCACCCTCGCCTCTCTGGGCTTGGGTTGGATTGGCGAACCGGCAGTCTCCCGCCTGCTGGAAACAATTTTTGGTTTTTGGCTGACTGATAATCCGGTTTTGCTCCACTCCATGAGCTTTGGTATTGCCTTTGGCTTTATCACTCTGTTGCACGTAGTTCTGGGCGAGCTGGTGCCAAAATCTTTAGCCATTCAGGACACTGAGCGCTATGCCCTGATTATCGCTCCGGCTCTTTATACTTTTAATCATATTTTCTCTCCGTTTATTTGGGTCTTTGACCATGTTACCATCGGTATTCTTAAGCTGATGGGGATTCAGCCCGGTAATGAAAACGGCGATGCCCACTCTGAAGAAGAAATCAAACTGATTATTGATGCCTCGCAAAAAGGCGGCATTATTGATGATACCGAGGGCGAGATTATCCAAAACGCTATCTGTTTTTCTGAAACCTGCGCTCACGAGATTATGATTCCCCGTCAGGATATCAAATGCGTAGATAAGAACTCCAGCTATAATGAGGCAATGGACTTTATCCGCAAGCACAACCACACCCGTTTTCCGCTTTGCGACAAAGACAAAGACCACATTGTCGGCATGGTGCATATCCGCGATATCTTAGAGCATCCCGAGGATAAAGATGCCAAAGACTTTTTGAACCGCATTACCAGACAGATTTTGTTTGTTCCTGAGAACAAATCAATCTCCGATATTTTGCACCAGATGATGGTCAAACATATCCATCTGGCCATTGTGGTGGACGAATATGGCGGAACAGCCGGCATGCTCTCAATGGAAGATATTTTGGAAGAGTTAGTCGGAGATATTCGTGACGAACATGATGACGCCACGGCTGAACCGATTAAAAAGATTGATGACTGCAATTGCGAGTTTGACGGGCTTTATCTGATTGAAGATGCCTATGACTGCATGGATCTTCCCCACTTTGAAGCGGAAGAAAGCACCATCGGCGGTTATGTATTTGCTCTTATCGGACGCGCGCCCAAAGTCGGTGATACCGCAGAAGACAAGTACTGCCGCTATGAAGTTATGGCTGTTGACAATATGCGGATTACCCGCGTTAAAATTCATGTCAAAAAGCCCAAGAAGCCAGTTGCTTCTGCCGATGATCAAACCGAACAAACGCCGGAGATTGACTTCCACCGCTAACCTAAAAAAGCCGCTTATAAAGCGGCTTTTTTGATACTCAGTCAAAATATTTTTATTTATTTTCCCGCCACCACAACTTAAATTGCTGGTTATTGTTATCCAAATCAATTTTTTCGCCAATCAGCGGCGTCATAATTTGATATGGCTCCTTGCCGATATACGGAACCAATTTTTCCAGCGGTTCATACCACGGGTGGTTAGAGATAGTAAATTTTGAATTATGTACCGGCAACACTTTTTTGGCGCGTAAATCATTCGCTGCCGCAATCACCATTTCCGGCCGCTCATGTATTTCGCTCCAGTTTTTGTCATACTGCCCGTCTTCCAAAACCGCAATATCAACTCCGCCGAATTTGTCGCCGATTTCCTTATAGTGCTTACCATAACCGGAATCTCCGCCGATATAAAATTTAGTGCCGTCAATATTGAACAGATAAGACGCCCACAGCGATTTATCTTTGCTCAAACCTCGGCCGGAAAAATGTCTGGCCGGCAGACAGGTAACCTCCGCATTCGGCAGAGACTGGCTCTCATTCCAATCCATTTCAATTACTTGTTCGCGCGCAAATCCCCAACGGCGCAAATGGGCTCCCACACCCAAACCGGTAATCACTTTGCCAACTTTCTCTTGCAATTTGCTGACGGTCGGATAATCCAAATGATCCCAGTGGTCGTGGCTGATAACCAGATAATCAACTTCCGGCATATCTTCCGGCGCATAGATATCTGCTCCGTCAAACGCCACCACGCTAAACGGCACCGGAGATGCCCGTTTGCTGAACACCGGATCCACCAAAATCCGCACTCCGTTTATTTGTGCCAAATAAGAAGAATGCCCGAACCAAATCAACACATTTTCATCCCGCGGCAAATTCTGCAAATCAGTCTTGACTGAAGGAATTTTGCCTTTAGGCTTAGTATCAGGATGCTTGCCCATCAAATAATCTGCCATCACCGCAAAAGAGTTTCCCTCGGTAGTCATCAGCGTTGTCGGCTCCAGATTCTGAAATCTGCCGTCTTTATAATTTGGCGAGGCTTCAATTCGTTTCAAATCTTCGCCCGTAGGCAGGCTCCCGAACTGTGGCGTGTACAAATACCCCACCCCGCAAATTGCAATCAACAACACCGTCAGCATCATTTTCATCATATCCTCAATTATTTAAACAGTTTAACTTTGCTCTTTTGCATTTCCGGCTCATTCATGGCTTTTTCCAAGCTGCCCAAACGCACCGCCTCGGCATATAAACCGATTTTATAATTAATCTTATTCATATACTTTTGCAACTGCGCCATTTGCGCTTCCAAACGTTCGCGCTGCTGTTCAAACATCTCCAAACGCTGCGGCAGTGTGCTATCGCCCTCGCGAAACCAGTCAATATATTGTTTAATATCTTTGAGCGGCATGCCCACGCCTTTGAGGCACTCTATCATCTCCAGCCATCCGATATCGTTATCGGAAAAGACTCTGAGGCCGGAACTGGTCTTCTGCACAAAAGGCAACAATCCTTCTTTTTCATAAAAGCGCAATGTGTGCGCCGTAAGCCCCGAAATTTTGGCGGCTTGACCTATTGAATATCGCATATTATTTCTCCTTTGTGCCTAAGCTTAAAATTTTTTGTGATAAAGTCAACAAAAAACTATTGACTTAGAGTTAACTCTAAAATTTATACTCAAAACAGAATCGCATTTTGAGGAGTAATGATTAATGATAACTTGTTCTATCACCACTTCGCTTTTGGGCTGTCTGGTCACCTCATACTTATTCTTCCGCTACACTTGGGCGCCGGATATGGGAGTACTTGCCCGCATTGCCGCTTTTGCCGCCTTTATCTTTATTGGCTGCATACCGTTGCTGGTTTCGTATCAGGCTGAAAATATTTTAGGCAAAGCATACGCTCTGTACCGCTACAGCCTCTATTTTCTTTTTATCGGCGCTATTATCCTGTTTACCATCACCATTATCGGCGATGCGCTGTTCTTTGTTTTCTGCCGCACTCCCCTGATTGGCAAATTCAAGTTTATATGCCGTTATTACAATTACATTTATCTGGCCTTGGCTTTTGTATGCACTGCTTGGGCGCTGTATGCCGGTACCAAAGTCCCGTCTGTTAAAGAAGTGGAGATTGCCTCTGCCAAAATCAACACACCGCTCAAAATCGCCCTGCTCAGCGATATTCACATTCACCGCGTAATCAGCCCTGCCAAAGTCAAAGGCATTGTTGAAAGAACCAATGCCCTGGAGCCGGATATTATCCTGTTGGCAGGCGACATTTTGGATGATGATGTCTCAAAGATTGCTCCGATTACCGAATTGCTCAAAGGGCTCAAGGCCAAACAGGGCATCTATTTTGTCACCGGCAATCACGAGTTTTATACCGGTTATTATACCACCACCAACGCCCTCAATCAACTTGGCTTCAAGTTTTTGGAAAATGACGGCGTATCGCTTGGCGGAATTTATATCGCCGGTATACCTGACACCTTCAGCGGCAAATATTATGGCAAAGAAGTTGACTTAAACAAAGCTTTTGCCGCAGCGCAAGACGGGCAGTTCCGCCTGCTGATGTCGCATACGCCGACCGAGTTCAAAGACACTTCAGCTTTTGATTTGGAAGTATCCGGACACACCCACGGCGGACAGATTTTCCCGTTTCACATTTTTGCCAAACTGCACAACCAATACCTTTCCGGCCGCTATGACCTTGGTAATTCTTCCCAAATCTACGTCAGCAACGGCGCCGGACAATGGGGACCGCAAATGCGTTTTTTGGCTCCGTCAGAAATCACTCTTATTAACCTTAAACCTCAAGGAGAAACAAACATGAAAAAAGCTCCGATTGACACAGTATTCAATCAGGGAGAACCCAACCCTTACGGAAAATTCTTTATCGGACAAACCTATCTGCAGCGCTTGAGCGCCAATGATGAGGTTTGGAACTCTTCTCTGGCCAATGTTACTTTTGAACCCGGTGCCCGCACCAACTGGCACAAGCACTCCGGCGGTCAGATTTTGCTGGTTTTGGGCGGAGAAGGCCGCTATCAGGAACGCGGCAAAGAGATTCAGATTTTACGCAAAGGCGATATTGTCCGCATCCCGCTCAATGTCGAGCACTGGCACGGCGCCGCTCCGGACTCATGGTTTACGCACATTTCGGTAGAAACCAACCTGCCCAACAACCAGACTACCTGGCTGGAGCCCGTAACCGATGAAGAATACAAATAAAGTGATTATATCCGTTTTGGCCGTTGCAATTGCCGCGGCCGGCGGATTTTTTTATGGGAAAGGATTATGCAATGCCCGATATCAACCAAACTAACCCGGATTTTGCCCGCGCCTGGAACTATTTTATTGATCATGATGTCAAACCGCATGGCCAACTGAATGCCCGCACCCGCTATCTGGTGATTATGGCCGCGCACATCGCCAATCAGTCGCTTAATGAATATAAATTAATTCTGGCCGAGGCGCTTAAAAACGGCGTAACCCCGATAGAAGCGCAAGAAGTTGTATATCAGGCAGTTCCCTATGTCGGCATGGCCAAGGCTTATGACTTTATCGGCGCGGCCAATGAAGTTTTTGCCCAACAAGGCATTAACCTGCCCTTGCCCGACCAATCAACCACCACGCCGGAAACCCGCTTGGAAAAAGGCCTGGCCGCCCAAAAGGCTATTTTTGGCAGCCATATTGACGAGATGCGCGCCAATGCTCCGGCAGAACTGAAACATATCCAAGATTATCTGTCCGCCAACTGTTTTGGCGATTATTACACCCGCACCGGTCTTGATCTCAAAACCCGCGAGCTTTTGACTTTTGCCCTGCTTTCTTCGTTGGGCGGAGCAGATACTCAAGTCAGAGCCCATGCCGGCGGCAACTTAAACATCGGCAATGACAAACAGCTTCTGCTTGATGTAGTAAGCCAACTCTTGCCTTATATCGGCTATCCGCGTTCACTCAATGCCATAGCCGCAATTAATGATGCTGCAAAGGAATAATATCATGAGTAAAAAAGTATTGATTTTATCAGCCAGTTTCCGCAAAGGCGGCAATTCTGACACTCTCTGCGACCAATTTGCCAAAGGCGCAGCGGAAGCCGGACAAGAGGTTGAAAAGATTTACCTCAACGACAAAAAAATTGGTTATTGCCGCGGCTGCGGAGTATGCAACCGCACTCACAAATGCGTGCAAAACGATGACATGGCCGAGGTTTTGGATAAAATGGTCAAAGCTGATGTTATTGTTATGGCCACTCCGGTGTATTTCTATGCCATGAACGGACAAATGAAAACGCTGATTGACCGCACTGTTCCCAGATATACCGAAATCAGCAACAAAGATTTCTATTTTATCGTTGCCGCCGCCGATACCAATCATGCCAATATGGAAAAAACTCTGGAAGGTTTCCGCGGCTTTACCGATGATTGTTTGGACGGTGCCAAGGAAAAAGGCATTATTTATGGAACCGGCGCTTGGAATATCGGCGATATCAAATCGTCTCCGGCTATGAAACAGGCATATCAGATGGGCAAAAACTGCTAAACTCGGTAAGTTAGATGGGGCACTGTCATTGCTTCTCGCGGCTGGCGCCGTTCGCGCAAAGACAGTCCCCCATTCTATTAACCACCCCTAACTGTCATTACCCAGCTTGACTGGGTAATCCAGGTAACAATATAGCATATTTTTCACCCCCACCAAACCTCCTCCGTCGAGGGGGGAGGATTTCTAAGGATTTGTTTTTTCTATAAATACTATCT
>JBNMLW010000002.1:0-21183 GCA_050875025.1 Alphaproteobacteria bacterium | reverse complement strand
GGTCATCCGTTCGCCAACCCGGTCAGGTCCGGAAGGAAGCAACCGTAACGAATTAGGCTGAGGTCGCCGGCTCTCCACAGATTTTGCAACAAGCGAGACTTTTTATGGCTGAAGATAATCAAAACCAAGAAAATTATGTCGTGTTGGCACGCAAATACCGCCCGCAGAACTTTAATGAACTGCTGGGGCAGGATGCTTTGGTGCAAACACTGACTAATGCCATAAAGAACAACCGCCTGCACCATGCATATATTTTAACCGGTATTCGCGGCGTGGGTAAGACTACCACTGCCCGCATTATTGCCAAAGCGCTAAACTGCACCGGCAAAGACGGGCACGGCGGGCCAACGATAAATCCCTGCGGAATATGTGAAAATTGCCGGGCAATTGCCGAATCGCGGCATATAGATGTTTTGGAGCTGGATGCGGCCTCGCGTACCGGTGTTGATGATATGCGCGAGATTTTGGACGGCGTACGTTACAAACCGACTAACGGCCGCTATAAAATATATATCATCGATGAAGTGCACATGCTCTCTAAAAGCGCCTTTAACGCCTTGTTAAAAACGCTGGAAGAGCCTCCTTCACACGTAATTTTTATCTTTGCCACAACCGAAATCCGCAAAGTTCCGGTTACGGTTTTGTCGCGCTGCCAACGGTTTGATTTGCAGCGCTTGAGCATTGATACTTTGGTTAATCATTTCAAAAACATTATTGCCAAAGAGAATCTGAGCGCTGAAGATGAGGCATTGCACCTGATTGCTAAAGCTGCCGACGGATCGTGCCGCGATGGATTATCTCTGTTGGATCAGGCGATATCTTTGGGCGGCGGCGCGGTTAAAACCGATATTGTAAAAAATATGATTGGTTTGGCTGACCGTACACAGACATTTGACCTTTTTGAAAAACTGCTGGCCGGAAATGTTAATGAAGTGGTACAAAAACTGGCAGAAATGTATAAAAACGGTGCAACTCCGCTAACCGTGCTGCAGGATTTGATTAACATCACCCATTTGGTGGCAAAAATAAAAATTGTTCCGGCATTTGCCGATGATCCGAGCTTGTCCGAAAGCGAAAAAGATTTTTGCAAACGCTTAGCTCCCAATACTCCGATTGCCATTCTTTCAAAGATTTGGCAGATGATGATTAAAGGCTTATCGGAATTGTCTCTGGCACCGGTGCAAATTGATGCCTTGGAAATGATTTTAATCCGTGTTGCCTATTCAGCCAGCCTGCCAACGCCGTTTGAAATATTAAACGACGTAAAAAAAAAATCTGAATTAATCCCGCTTAAACCGCAAACAATTCAGCCAACCACCGCGCCGGCTCAAGCGGCGTTTGCACCGTCAGCATCGGGGAAAAACAACGATGCGGCAGCAAACGGCTTAAAATTTAACACACCGGAAGAATTAGCCGCTTATTTAGAAAGCAGCCGCCATGCTTTGATGGCATACAGCTTTAAGCATGACTTGGCATTTGTTAAGTTTGCCAACGGACAAATTGAGGCTACGGCATCTGATAAGGTAAACAACGACTTTTTGTTGGACTTGCAAAAAATTCTGACGGAAGCAACCGGAATTAAATGGGATATCAACATTGTGCCCGGAGCTTTGGGAGAAACGATTGCCGACAAAGAACAGGCTCAAGATACCGCTAACAAGAAAAATGTATCGGATCTGCCGTTAGTAAAAGCAATTTTAGCGGAATTTAAAGGCGCCAGAATCGAAACGCTGACCCGTAAGATTACGGCTGATGAGGCTGAAGAATCCGGAGAAATTACCGCAAGTACGGTTTCTTATGATGACAATGACAACTACTTTGATGAGGACAATTAGCAATGATGAATATTCAGGGGATTATGAAACAAGCCCAAATGATGCAAAAGAAAATGGAAGAAGAGCAGGCTAAGCTGGCACAAGAAGAGGTTGAAGGTTCTTCCGGCGGCGGAATGGTTAAAGTTGTTCTTAACGGTAAGTTCGACATGAAAAAACTGTCAATTGACAAGAGTCTGATTGATGCTGACGAGAGCGAAGTGCTGGAAGATTTGATTGTGGCCGCGTATAATGACGCTAAAAATAAAGTTGATGCCAAAATGCAAGACAGCATGAGCGCCATGACAGGAGGAATGAATCTGGGCGGCCTTAAACTCCCGTTCTAGGACACGTAAAATGGCCGGAAATGAGATTGAAAAATTGGTAAAGCAAATTGCCAAGCTGCCGTCTTTGGGCACGCGCTCGGCAAGAAGAATTGTTTTGCACTTGTTGAAGAAAAAAGAAACGGCTTTGCTGCCGCTTATAGAATCTTTGCAAGAGGTTGCCGAGCATATTCAAACTTGCGAAATCTGCGGCAATTTTGATACGGCGTCGCCGTGTTCGGTTTGCACCTCTGCCGCCCGTGACAACAAAGTAATTTGCGTGGTGCAAGATGTTGCAGACTTATGGGCGATGGAAAGGGTTTCGCAGTTCAAAGGCAAATATCATGTTCTAGGCGGTGTTTTATCGGCGCTGGAGGGGGTTGTTCCCGAGGATTTGAATATTGAGCCATTGGTGGCAAGAATCGCTCGTGACGGCGTGCAGGAAGTGATATTGGCTCTACCGGCAACCATTGACGGGCAAATAACGTCGCACTATCTATCGTCCCGCTTAAAAGATTTTGATATTAAAATAACAACTCTGGCTCAGGGTATTCCGATGGGTGCAGAGCTGGATTATATGGATGAAGGAACATTGCAACTGGCCTTAAATTCACGCCGCGCATTATGAAAAAAGCCGCTTTGCAGCGGCTTTTCTTATTTTTGCGAAGCATCTTCCAACGCCGGAATATTGCGCTGCGGCTTTTGATGCATGAGAATCCCAATTACACGAATCAATGTATCTCTCATTTCCTGACGGCGGACAACAATATCTACCATACCATGTTCTTTGAGGTATTCGGCTCTTTGGAATCCTTCAGGCAATTTTTCACGAATGGTTTGCTCAATTACACGGGCGCCGGCAAAACCGATTACACAGCCTTTTTCAGCAATATGAATATCGCCCAGCATAGCAAAAGACGCTGAGACACCACCGGTGGTCGGATCTGTAAGAACAGAAATAAAAGGCAATCCTTTCTCTTTTACCATATTAACAGCGGCAGTGGTGCGCGCCATCTGCATAAGCGACAAGATGCCCTCTTGCATGCGGGCACCGCCGGATGCGGCTATGGTTATCAGCGGATAATTGCCGCGCATGGCAATCTCAGCCGCTTTAACAATGCCCTCGCCTACCATTGTACCCATAGAGCCGCCCATAAAGCTAAAATCTAAAGCGGCAATTATACAGGTGATGCCGCCTATCTCGCCTTGAGCAACACGGATAGCATCTTCAGCGCCGGTTGCCTTGCGATACCCACGCAAGCGGTCGGTATATTTTTTAGAATCTCTAAAGTTTAGAGGATCTTCCTTGAGCTTGGGCAGAGTAATAAGTTTATACTCGCTGTTATCAAACAGCAAAGCAAAGCGCTTGAGCAAAGGCAAACGAAGATGGTGGTCGCATGAAGTGCAGACATAGTCATTTTTTTCCAGCTCTTTAGTATAGAGCATTTGTCCGCATTGCGGGCATTTGGTCCACAAATTGTCAGCAATTTCTTTGGTGGTGATTTTTTTGATTTTCGGGCGTACGAAATCGGATAACCAGTTCATTACAATTCACCTTAGTTATTAAAATTATTTGCTTTCTTTTTTGGCCGAACGAGAGAAAAATCCCTTAAATTTGGCAGAGAACGAAGGTTTGGGTCTTTGAGCCTCAAGCTCTTTCAGAGATGCCAGATTTACATGTAAATCTTCCATTTCTTTGGTCAGTTTTTGCTGCTCTTTATTCAGCTTTTTGTTCTGTTTCTTTTGCTGGCGCAGAGCTGAACGAACCGAAGAATAAGACAGCCAGGTAAAGAACCAGCCAATGATAAACCCGACCAAAATAAAAAAGACAACAGCCACGCTGAGAGAGACGGTGATTTCTATGTAAAAAGGCCACAGGCTAAAGTTTACCAAGTCATTATTAACAAAGGCAAAAATCAAAATCACCGCCAGCAGCGGCAAGCCTATAAGCATTTTTACGAAACCCATGGAGTTGTCTCCCTCTGTGGTTTAGATATAAGTGTTATTTGTTCAGCAGTTCAAACAGCTGTTTTCCGGTCTTGAAGTGAGGAATATTGCGCTCCTCAACCTTAACCTGCTCGCCAGTGCGGGGATTTTTGGCCAGACGCGGAGAGCGGGTGCGAACCGAAAAAGCGCCAAAACCGCGAAATTCAACTCTGTCGCCTTTGGCCAAAGATTCGGTAATTTTATCAAACACCACAGCAACAATGCGCTCCACATCTTTGAGCATAAGGTGGGGGTTTTTGGCTGCAATTTTTTCAATCAATTCAGATTTAGTCACTTCTTTTTCCTCGTTATTAATTTTAATTTTCTTAAGATTACCTGTTTTTGTTACAAATATCAATATCTCAAATAAAAATTTTTCCAATATTTAAATAGGCACTTATCCCGAATTTTCAGCTACTCATCATTAGCTAAATGCGCCACCGCCAATTGATGCTCGCTGTTTTCACCCAGTTCTATATCTTCAATCTTTTGAATACGGCGGCCGATTTTGCCTGAAGAAATGCGAATATTGTCAACATCTTCATTAGCCTGCTTAAAGTGGCGGGAAAGGCTCTCTATACGCCCATCCAGACGGCTGATATCTTCCACCAATGTTCCTACTTCTTTTTGGATAACTCCCGCCTGCTCGCGCATTTTGGCATCTTTAAGCACGGCTCTGACGGTATTGAGAGTGGCCATAAGCGTAGTCGGCGATACAATCCAGACTTTGGAGCGGTAAGAAACTTCTACAACATCGGTAAAATTAGCATGCAGTTCCGCATAGATAGCTTCGCTCGGCAAGAACATCAACGCTGATTCAGCAGTCTCGCCGGCAATAATATATTTTTCGGAAATATCTTTGATATGCTTGAGAACAGATGCCCGAAAAAAGCGTTCTGCCTCAACTTTTTCCCTGTCGTTGGAAGCAGAGCGCAGGGCATGATAGCTTTCCAACGGAAATTTGGCATCGATAACTATTGTTCCCGGAGGATTGGGCAGCCGAAGAACACAATCAGCGCGTTTGCCGTTTGACAACACTACCTGAAACTCATAAGCATTAGGCGGAAGAATCGAAGTTACCAAATCATTAAGCTGAATCTCGCCGAACGCGCCGCGCGCCTGCTTATTGGAAAGAACCTCCTGCAAAGAAACAACTTGCTCCGACAAGGAAGAAATTTTTTGCTGGGCAACATCTATCTTGGCTAAGCGTTCACGCAAATCGGTCAGGGTTTCATTGGTTTTGGCAGTGTTTTGCTGCAGCCCCTCGCCTACGCTCTTGGTAACGGCCAAAAGTTTCTCATCCATAATTTTGAGCATGGCCAGCTTTTGTTCATTGATAGCAGAGGTGATTTTGCTCTGTTCCTGAGCATTGTACTCGCCAAGTTGAGAAAGCCGCCCGGCAAGCTCAGCCTGCCCGCGCAACAAAATCTCGGATAATTGAGAATCTGCTTTTTTGTTTTTGGAAAACAGCCAAAAACAGACATTGCCGACAATCAGTAGCAGCAACCCGCAAATCAGCAGCAAATCGGCATATTGGCTCAAAATATTATTTAGATTCTGCAAAGTGTCTCCCCATGCGCAGGAATTTATCGGTACGGCGCTTTTTGAGTTCGTCACGGCTTTGCGACATCAGCTCTTTCAAGTGTTTGAGAATGCAATCCCCTACCCGCTCAATGGTTTGCTGGGGATTACGGTGGGCACCGCCCAACGGCTCGGAAATAATCTCATCAATCACGCCGAGTTTGCGCAAATCTTGGGCAGTTAGCTTTAATGCCTCGGTAGCCTCTTTTACCTTATCGGCAGAGCGCCAAAGAATCGAAGCACAGCCCTCAGGCGAGATAACCGAGTAAATAGAGTGTTCCAGCATCAAGACGCGGTTGGCTGTGGCAATAGCGATAGCGCCGCCGGATCCGCCCTCGCCAATCACGATAGAAATTATCGGAGAATGAATCTGCAGGCATTTTTGAATCGAAGAGGCAATGGCTTCCGCCTGTCCTCTGGCCTCAGCCTCAACGCCGGGGAATGCTCCGGAAGTATCAACAAAAGCAATAACCGGCATATTGAATTTATCGGCCAAATCCATCAGGCGTTGAGCCTTGCGATAGCCCTCCGGCTTGGCCATGCCGAAATTGTATTTGATACGAGATTCAATATCATGGCCTTTTTCTTGTCCAAGCACAACAACGGATATGCCCTTAAAACGCCCGATACCGCCAATCATAGCCTCATCGTCGGCAAAAACCCGGTCTCCGCACAACGGAGTAAAATCTTCAATAAGCCCATGAACATAGTCCAAGCAGTGCGGACGCTGCGGATGGCGGGCAACTTGAGATTTCTGCCATGGCGTAAGGTTGGAATAAGTCTGACGCATTTGCTTTTCAAGTTTGGCTTGCAAACGCGAAACTTCTTGCGAGATATCAACATCTTCATCTTTGGCCAGATATTTAAGACTTTCTATCTTAGATTCAATTTCAAAAATGGTTTTTTCAAAATCCAAAACCAAAGTATCGGAACTTGTGCTCATTCATTTTCTCTTATATCGTTTATAAACCTGGCTATCTGATAACATATTTTTTAGAAAATTTCGACTCTTATTTTTCTTTTTGTGCAAGAAGAGGCGTTTTTTGTTGGAAAAACAGAGATTATCCAATATAGTATTGCTATCTTTGATATTTGAGGAGTTTTTACCTTGCTGGCATTTGCATTTTTCTCACTGATTTTTTCTTCTCTGCTGTGGTTTATTTTTGCAGTAAAGTTTATAAGTGAAAGCTTGGCCGGGATATCGTTTTTTGATGCCGGAATAGCCAATATCCTTTTGTATACTATTTTGGTATGCGTTCCGATTTTTTTGATTTGGGCGGTGTTTGGCTATGTTAATCAATATCTTAATAACAAAACGGTTAATCTGCAACTGCGCAAACTAATGAACCAGATGAAAAAAAATCAAGACTATTCTGATTTGCTGGCGAGAATTATGATTGAAACAGAACAGCATATTAACGACGGTTTTATCCTCAGCAAATTTGACTTGTTGATTGCCGATATGAACGAACTTTTGTCTGAAATTATAAAAGGCTGCAAATTTGCCTCGAACGAACAGATAGAAAATTTGTGGGCAAAGGTTCAGAACGGCGGAAAATGGTCTTTTGGCAAGGTTATTATTGAGGTTAACAATGCTCAGCCTAATTTCAAAAAAAGAGTTTATGACCACGCGGTTTATGATTCTGTATTAGGCGGCACTATTATGGAATTTTGCGCCCGTTATTTAGCCGTGGTAAAAATGTTGGAAAACCACGATAAAGATAAGTTATTTTTGGATATTATAGAAACCGGCGTGATGGGCAAGGTGTACTCAATTTTATCTCCGGTTGCGGCTGAAATCCAACGCGGCAAGGAATCTTTTGCCGCCATGCCCAGAAATGAAGAAATTTTTGCCGAACAAAACATAAAAATAACCCCTCTTAAAAATGAAGAAGAGGAAGAAACAGAGCCGGAAGAGAAAAAGGAAAAGATTTCCATTCTGAAAAAAATTAACCTGTTTGGGCATAAAGGCAGCACTCAAGAGCCGGAATACCGCGAACCGGAAAGGGATCCGTTTTCAATAGCGCTGGAACGCAGTTTCAGCGACGGCGATACGAAAAATAAAGAAGAACAACCGGCTGCCCCGCGGATATCAATGCCAACGGAAGAGGAAGTTGTACAATCTGAAACTCCGTCAATAAGCATTCCTTCAGCTAATGAATATCTTTCGGAACCTAAATTTGAAATTGAAATGACGGATACTCAAAAAACTATAGAAGGGTTAAAAAAGGAATGGGCCGAAGGAACAAAAAATTCCTCAATATCGGCCTCCGGCACCGACAAGGGCGCTGATGACGATTATGTTTATCCTTTCGGCAGCTGGACCGATGAACAAAATTATCAAAAATAAGCTTTTAACTCTTTGTTTAACGGTAATAATCGGCGTATTTTGCAGCGCAGAATCGTCTGCCAAAACAGTAAAAAGCCTGTCAATTTACGGGCAGCCTAAATATACGGACAACTTCAAAAATTTTGAATATGTCAATCCGGCCGCTCCGAAAGGCGGGCGTTTGGTATTGCCGGCTTATGGCGGATTTGATAATTTTAATCCCTTTATTTTCAAAGGAATAGCGGCTCCTGAAGCGGCGGCTTTGATGCTTGATACGCTGGGAGTGATTCCTGTTGACGACGAGGCATCGGTTTATCCGCTGATAGCCAAAGAGTTTGAGCTGCCCGCTGATATGTCTTTTGTCGGTTTTATTATTGATGAACACGCAAAATTTGCCGATGGCTCACCGGTTACGGCAGATGATGTGATTTTCAGTTACAATGCTTTGATAGAAAAAGGGGCGCCTTTTTATAAGGCCTATTATGCGGATGTAGCGCGAGTTGAAAAGATTAATAACAGGCATGTCCGCTTTTATCTGCGCAACGGCGCCGCAAACAAAGAACTGCCGCTGATTATTTCGCAAATAAGAATATACTCGGCCAAAGATTGGAACGGGCGCGACTTTGCGACCCCTACCCTGCAGCCGCCGTTGGGCAGCGGACCTTATGTGATTGATAAGTTTTCACCCAGCAAATATATGGTTTTTAAGCGGAATCCGAATTATTGGGCCAAAAATTTGCCCAGCCGCAAAGGTTTCTTTAATTTTGATGAAATCAGGTACGATTATTATCAAGATACAACAGTCACGCTGCAAGCCTTATTTTCCGGCAATATTGACATCAGAGAAGAGTATATCGCCAAAATTTGGGTAAGCGGATATGATAATGCGCAAGTGAAAAACGGAAATATTGTAAAGGAAGAAATACGCCACAATCAACCGGCAGCTTTGCAGTTCTTTGGGTTTAATACCAGATTGGAAAAGTTTTCTGATGCCAGAGTGCGGGAAGCTATCGGACTGGCTTTTAATTTTGACTGGGCAAACGAAAAACTCTTTTATAACCAGTACCGAAGAATTGACAGTTATTTTGCCAATACGGAAATGGCTGCTAAAGGACTGCCAGACAAAAATGAATTGAAATTAATAAACAAATTAAAGAACAGGCTCCCTGCAGACATTGCACAATATGAGTACAAATTGCCGCAACACGGCGATTATATTGAAACGCGCCAGAATCTGCGGCAGGCGGTAAAATTGCTGCAATCAGCCGGATATGATTTTGTAAATGGAAAAATGACTAACCTGAAAACCGGCAAACCTCTGGAAATTGAGGTTCTCGGCAACTCAGCAAACGGGTCATCTTTTACCAGAGTTATGCTGCCGTTTATGGAGAATCTTAAGAAAATCGGCATAAAGATGGCGTTTAGAAATCTGGAAACCAATATCTTTAAGAATCGGTTGGACACATTTGATTTTGAAATGGCTATTCTGGGATTGAGATTGAGCAATCTGCCGGGCAATGAGCTGAAGGAGCTTTTTGGCAGTAAGGCGGCGGATGTTCACGGTTCTTATAATCTTACCGGAATTAAAAACAAGACGATTGATGAGTTGATTGAAATCATTATTTCGGCCAAAAATAAAGATGAATATATGGCCGCGATAAAGCTCCTCGACAGAGTTCTGCTGCACGAACATTATATTATTCCGCAGTGGTATTCGCCGCACAATCGAATTGCCTATAAAAAGGGCTTAAAATGCCCGCAAACAGATATTCCGGCAGGGTTTAATCCCTTTAGCTGGTGGATGGAGAAATAAGATGCGCAATTATATTTTGAAACGCCTGTTGCTTATTCCTCTGACACTGTTCGGGATTTTGGCAATAAATTTTGCGATTATCCAATTTGCCCCCGGCGGACCGGTAGAGCATGTTCTGGCGCAATACCGCGGGTTTAATACTGATGCCAAAGGGTCAATCAGCGGAACAACCGCAATGGTGCAGGAATCTTCTGCCGGTAAATATCAAGGCGCTGTCGGCGTGCCGGATTATATGATTAAAGAGCTGGAAAAGCAGTTCGGTTTTGACCAGCCTGCGCATATCAGATTTTGGAAAATGATTAAAAGCTACGCGTTGTTTGATTTTGGAAAAAGTTTTTATCAAGACAAAACAGTGTGGCAGCTGATTAAAGAAAGAATGCCTGTATCGGTTTCTTTAGGGCTGTGGTCAACCTTAATTATTTATCTGATAGCAATCCCGCTGGGTGTAAAAAAGGCAGTCTGCGACGGCTCTAAATTTGATATTGTAACATCTTTTGCCGTAATTTTAGGCTCGGCAATTCCGGTATTTTTGCTGGCGGTGTTTTTGATTGTATTTTTTGCCGGAGGAACATATTTGCAATGGTTCCCTTTGCACGGACTGACTTCGGATAATTGGGAAACATTGTCCCTGCCCGGTAAGGTTATTGATTATTTTTGGCATATTGTTTTGCCGGTGACGGCAATGGTGGTCGGCGGATTTGCCAGCCTGACCATGCTGACTAAAAATTCATTTTTGGACGAACTGGGAAAGCAATATGTTTTAACTGCAAAGGCTAAAGGATTGAGCCAAAACCAAATCCTGTACGGGCATATATTCCGTAATGCGATGTTGATAGTGATAGCCGGATTTCCCAGCCTTTTGATAAAAATGCTGTTTACCGGTTCACTGCTGATTGAGGTTATTTTTTCGCTTAACGGTTTGGGGCTGTTGGGGTATGAGGCAATTATGACCAGAGATTATCCGATTGTGTTTGGCACAATGTATATATTTGCCTTGCTTGGGCTAGTTTTGAAGCTGATTTCCGATATTGTTTATTCAGTGATTGATCCGCGGATAAACTTTGACAGAGCCTAAAAAAAGCTCCTCTTTCGAGGAGCTTTTTTATTGCCGGAAAATTAAGCAATATTCTTTTTGCAATAGCAGTGGCAATGGCATTCGCCGTCACGCTCGATATCGGCGCGGCAGGTTTCAGAAATGCAGTAGCGAGCCGGATTGTTGCCGTCGCAGGGGCAGCGCTGCCACTCGCCTTCGCCAAACATCATTTGTTTGGCATTGGCAATTTTCTGCACATTTTTAGTAGTTGCATAACCTGCTTTTTCGCAGTTCTCAAGCATTTTATCTAAAATAGTCATAGTTTTATTCCTTTGTTAATCAACAATTTTAATCGAAAATTTTTCATTTGCCGCTGCCGGTTCAGCCGGTTTAAATACAGTGTTCTGTTCAGCCTCGCCACGACGTTTTTGTTCAAGAGTTTCTATAATCATATCCAATTCAGCAACTGAAGAATATTGTAAAACAACTTTTCCTCCACCCTGCTTATTGGGAGTTATTTTAATACGCAGCCCCAAACTTTTGACCAAATCACGCTCAATATCAGCTAAATCAGTGCTTTTTTCAGTCTTTGGCTTAGACGGTTTCGGCTCTTTTTGTTTGGCAACCATATCTTCAGTTTGGCGGACACTTAAGTCTTTGTCAATAATCTGTTTGGCTAAAGCAACAGGATTTTCGGTTCCAACCAAGGCACGGGCATGTCCGGCAGATATTTTGCCGTCTTTAACCAGCTCCTGAACCTCTGCCGGCAGGGTTAACAAACGCAAAATATTGGCAATGTGGCTGCGTGATTTGCCGACAATCTGCGACAAAGCCTCTTGAGTATGAGCAAACTCATCAATAAGGCGCTGATAGCCTTCGGCCTCTTCTATAGCAGAGAGATTTTCACGCAAAATATTTTCTACCAGAGCAGCTTCAAGAACCTCGCTGTCAGATAAATCTTTGACAACTACAGGAACCTCAGAAAGTCCGGCTATTTGGGCGGCGCGCCAACGGCGTTCGCCGGCAATAAGCTCAAACTTATCTCCTTGGCGGCGAACCAGCAACGGCTGCAACACGCCTTTTTCTTTGATAGAATCGGCCAAAGCCTGCAAAGCCTCGGTGTCAAATTCCGTACGCGGCTGGAATTTGCCGGCAATAATATCTTTTACATTTACGGTTTCAGAAGCCTTTACCGGTGCGGAAGTTTCTTCAAAATCATCGCCAAGCAGCGCATTTAACCCGCGCCCCAGACTTTTACGTTTGTGAGAGGCGTGCGGCTCGGCTGTCGGAGTATCATTTAACAATTCATCTAATTCGTTATCTAACATGCGATTAATTCCTTTTCTCTTTTCAAAACTTCGCCGGTAAGGTTAATGTAAGCTTGGGAGCCGGAGCACTTAAAATCATAGAGCAATACCGGTTTTCCGTGAGAGGGTGCCTCAGAGATACGCACATTGCGGGGAATAACGGTATCATAAACCTTTTTGCCAAAGAAATTTCTGACATCGTCTTCAACCATTTGGCTCAGATTATTGCGCTTGTCATACATGGTGAGAACAACGCCGTGCAACGCCAAGGCCGGATTAAATTTCTTCTTAATCTGGTTAATATTGCGAATAAGGTCGGTTACGCCCTCCAAAGCCAAAAATTCGCACTGCAAAGGCACTATAACCGCATCAGCAGCAACCAAGGCATTAATAGTAACCAGACTTAATGACGGCGGGCAATCAATCAAAATATAGTCATAATTTACGGCATCGCGTTTGAGCGCTTTTTTGAGCGCAAATTCACGATTTTCCATATCAACCAATTCAACTTCGGCACCGGCCAAATCAGGAGAGGAGGGCACCAAAGAGAAATTGGGAATCTCGGTCCAGACTACAGCATCTGTCAGGCGTTTTTCACCCAGCAAAACTTCATAGCTGGAGGCCATGCGTCCTTTTTTGTTAACCCCCATAGAAGTGGAAGCATTACCTTGCGGGTCAAGATCTATTACCAAAACTTTTTTTCCGGCGGCAGCCATTGCCGTAGCTACATTAACCGTGGTGGTAGTCTTGCCGACTCCGCCTTTACGGTTTGCAACAGCTAAAATTCTTGGCATTTATTTTACTCCTTTTGATTTGGTTAAATCGGTTATAACTAAAATTTTTCCTTCTTCACTTTGTTCGCTGGGAAGAATTTGGCACTTAAACTTCCAATGCTTATGAGCCTCCGCCAGTTCTTCAGCATAGCGTTTGCCTTTTGGAAAAATGCAGACAGTATTTTTAGTGCAAAAACGAATCGCATATCCCAAAAGCTCATTAAGCGATGCCATGGCGCGCGAGGTTATAATATCTGCCTTTGCAAGAGGGAGTTTTTCTATTCTGTCATTCAAAATATTAACATTGGCACCGGTCTGTTCTTTTACGGCGTTTAAATACAGTGTTTTTTTAGCCGTGCTTTCTACCAGATTTATGGTGAGATTAGGCATTTTTTCATTAGCCATAATTGCCAGCACCATACCGGGAAATCCAGCGCCAGAGCCAAAATCATACATAACTTTAGCGTTTTCAGGCAACAATTTGAACAGCTGAGCAGAGTCTAAAAAGTGGCGATTCCAAGCGTCTTCCAGAGTTGATGAACTGACCAGATTGAACTTTTGCTGCCAGTCAATAAGCATTGATTGGTAGGTTTTTAATTTATCAAATGTTTCACGTGAAACATTGTATGTGTCGCAAAAAATTTTCATAAACTATTTTTATAATTTTTATGAAAAATTTAAAACACAAAAAGAAGAGTTATAAACACCTTATTGTGCATTTTTAAATAGACTCTTATATCAAAGACTTACACAGTGTTTATTGAATCAAAATGTTAAAAACGAAAACGCTTTACATTGGGAATTTTGGCCAGTTCAGCCTCAACTTCAGCAAAGAAAGCTCCCAACATATCAGTACTATGAGCGTCATCACTGATTAAGGTTGGCACACCGGCCGCAATCAAGTCCTTTATCATTGGCCAATCAGGGCAGGGGCGGCCACAGCGATATATGCCTTTGGTGTTAATCTCAAACGGAATTTTTTGAGATTTTATAGCCTCAGCAACTTTGGCCAGCCAGTCGCTCCATTCCGGCCCGTTGCACAAGCCAAGATTAGCAGCAATATCACAGTGGGCAATAAATGTGAAATATCCGCTGTTGATGCAGTCGATGGTATTCTGCCAATAGTTAGCCAGATATTCTTTCATTTGCTCATCAAGTGGAGTAGGGATCTTCCATAGATTAATAAGCTGTTTTTCATCTTTGCTCATGGCATTGTGAGTGGAACCGATTAAATAATCCGGCTTGGTTTCTTTTATGATAGTTTCAAACGCTCTGTGCCATTCGGCCGAAGGATAATAATCAACCTCAAACCCGGCATAGACTTTGATTTTATGGTGAGCGGCAGTTTCGCGAATTTCATCGATATTTTTCTTGGCAAAGTCCAGCGCTTTGTTAAAGTCATTGAAATCTTGCGGGTGAATAAGCGGAATATTTGGATTGTAAATAAGGTGATTGCTGACACCAATTTCTGAAAAACCGATTTCTTCAGCCCGCGCCAGCATTTCTTCGCAACTATTTCTGCCATCGCCGATTCCCTGCGTATGGTTATGAGTATGATAAGAAAAATCCTGCATTATAATATTCCTACAATTTCATAAATATCTTGTCCGCATAAGTCATCAAAATATTGCTTTAGAGCCGCGGCATCATGTTTTTTACGGTTTATAGCCTCTGTAGACACATGATATTTTGCCGCCACGTAATTAAGGCGGTCTTCAATTTTGGTGTTTTGATAGCCTTTTACCATTAAATCGCTAACTTGAATAAGCTTATCATAATCATCAAGCGGATGATGTTTGATATATTCTGCCGCGCGTTGAACTTCTGCCGCAGGATAAGCGGCATAATCCTCAAGCAAAATATCTTTGCAAAAAAAGCTATGTGTAAGGCAGATTTTGGCAACCTCATCATAGCCTAGTTTCATCATTTCATCATAACCTGCGGTACCATGAAACAGATTAGGATTTCGATGAGTAGTGTATTCGCCGTAATCATGGAGCAAACCCAAAATATAGGCTTTTTCAGGTTTTAAATACGCTGTTTTTGAAGCTATTAATTTAGCATTTTCCGCAACGCGCAGATAGTGTCTTCGAGATGTTCCCTGGGGCAAGCCGTCTTGCAAATTATATTCATCAGTAATTTTGCAGGCTTTTTCAAAAAGAATCTTTGCTTCATTCAGCGACGGCATTGTCATTACTAAATTTCCTTACAAAAAGATATTATAAGGTTTTTATATTTAATAACTCGTAAATATTGCAGCCGGTTTTTTGCTCAAAATATTCTTTGTTGCGGTTGGTGTCATCGCGCAAAACTTCAACAACTTTAGGGTCAAGGTGATAACGATTTATGATGCAAGAAAAACGAGTTTCGACATCTACCTTAGTCATACCTTCAAAAAACATATCGCAGAGCTGAATCAAACGGTCATAATCATCATAAGTTACTTTGGCTAATTCAGCATGAGCCCATGTCCGCCACTCCGGACGATAGGAGCTATAGTCGGCATCTCTAAAATTTTGCCGCGGAAATGAATGGGTAAGGCATATCTTGGCAACGGCAGGATAGCCCATCGCGTTCATTTCTTCAAAACCGGCCTGACCATGAAATTTGCCGCAGATTCGTTCATCATATTTTTTGCCATAGTCATGGAGCAATCCCAAAATATAGGCTTTTTCCGGATCCATATCAGAAGTATGGGCGGCAATTATTTTTGCGGATTCAGCAACGCCGCTGGTATGATAAATATACTCATCGCGGCAGACATAATCAGTGGTGGCAGAACGATAATCCATTCCTTCTTGCCATATTTTTTTAGCTGTTTCTAACGATGGATAACCTTGGGTCATTTCTTTATATATCCTAATATTGCAGTTATTGCCGCCGGAGTTACACCGGATATTCTTGAGGCCTCGCCGATAGTAGATGGTCTGACTTTAGAGAGCTTGGCAACCATTTCTCGAGAAAGCCCGCCGATTTTTGAATAATCGATATCATCTTTAAGATAAAGATTTTCATCTTTTTTGAAGACTTCTATATCAGCCAGCTGGCGTTTTATATATCCGGCATAGCGCGCTTCTATCTCTACCTGCTCATAAACATCCGCAGGAGCTGCGGCAGTTTCCGGCCAGATAGAAGATATGGTTTCACGTGAAACATCGTGATAAGACATCAGATTAAAAGCTGAACGGCGAACACCGTCTTGTTTTACGGTAATGCCGGCTTTTTCCATATCCACCGGCAAGATTGACTTTTCTTCAACTTCAGCTCTAAACTTGTCGATAGCGGCTTTTTTGGCTTTAAATACACTGTATCTGTGTTCACTTACGCAGCCGATATTCCAGCCTTTTTCCGTCAGGCGCATATCAGCATTGTCAGCACGCAAAAATAAACGATATTCGGAACGGGAAGTAAACATCCGGTATGGCTCATCGACACCTTTGGTGATTAAATCGTCAACCATAACGCCGATATATCCCTCAGAACGGTCAATCGTAAATTTGCGGCCTTTTCCTTCGGCATGCAAAGCGGCATTAACTCCAGCCAAAAGCCCTTGAGCAGCAGCTTCTTCATAACCGGTAGTACCGTTTATCTGACCGGCTAAATATAGACCAGAAACTTTTTTTACAGCCAAAGTGCTGTCCAGCTCCTGCGGATCCACAAAATCATATTCAATAGCATAAGCCGGACGCAAAATTTCTACATTTTCCAACCCTTGCATAGTATGAATAAATTGTTCCTGCACATCAGCCGGTAACGATGTGGAAATACCGTTAGGATAAACAACATCGGTATTCAGTCCTTCGGGCTCTAAAAATATCTGGTGGCTGGTTCGGTCGGCAAATTTAACCAGCTTATCTTCAATGCTGGGGCAGTAACGAGGGCCAATTCCGGTAATCAATCCGGAAAAAAGCGCGCATTTAGAAAAATTATCGCGGATAATTTTATGGGTGCGCTCATTAGTGTGAGTTATGTAGCACTTTATTTGCGGATTAGTCAGCTTTTCAGTGAGAAAAGAAAAAGGAATCGGATGTTCATCGCCTTCTTGAGGTTCAAGCACCGACCAATCAATTGTCTTGCCGTTCAGGCGGGCAGGGGTTCCTGTTTTGAGGCGCCCGACTTTAAGCCCTTTAGACTTTAAATACGGTGTTATACCAGTGCAGCTGATGTCATTGACACGTCCACCGACAGAGGTTTCATGCCCAATAAACATTATGCCGTTAAGAAATGTTCCGGATGTGAGCACGACAGCCTTGGCCTTAAGCTCTGTTCCATCTGCTAATTTAACTCCGGTTATTGCATCTCCGTCAAAAATAAAACCCTCGGCAGCAGCTTCAATCAGAGTTAAATTCGGTTGGCTTTGCAAAGCCTCAAGCATATATTTTTTATATAATTCCCTATCCGCTTGAGCTCTGGGACCACGCACAGCAGGGCCTTTTGATGCATTAAGCATCCGAAACTGAATGCCGGCTTTATCGATAACACGCCCCATTAAACCATCAAGAGCATCAACTTCTCTAACTAAGTGCCCTTTGCCAAGTCCGCCGATAGCCGGATTGCATGACATTTCGCCAATGGTGGAAATTTTGTGAGTGACCAACGCGGTTTTGGCACCGGTGCGCGCAGCGGCGGCACAGGCCTCACAGCCGGCATGACCTCCGCCGACAACAATTACATCAAATTCTAGATTATTCATTGTTTTGCCTAACTATTTAAGTTGCTTGGGTTATAATATAACTCAAGTTTAAATGCAAGCATTTTGCAATTCCTTATTTGCCAATGCAAAAAGAACCGAATATTTTATCTAAGATCTCGTCAACCTCAACTCGTCCGGTGATTTTGCCAAGCTCACGCACAGCCAGGCGGATATCTTCAGCCGTAAGTTCTATTTCCTTATCAAAACTGAATGATGACAGATATTCAAGCACATTGCGCAAAGCCTCGCGATAACGGCCGCGGGTTATCAGTAAATTTGATCCGGAAGTAAATTTAGATTTTATATTAGATTCAATCAATTGCAAAAGTTTCTTAACGCTATCCTGCTGATGCGCGGAAATAACTATACAACCTTGTTTTTCTAGTACAGAACACTGTTCAGAAGTTAATTTATCACTTTTATTAGCAACCAGCAGAGTTTTGTTTTTAAATGTTTTTATTGTATCTTCAAATTGTTGAACAGAGTCTGTTAAAGCATCAAATAAGCAAATTACCAAATCTGCTTCTTTAATTTTGGTTTGGGCTATTTCTATACCTTTTTGCTCAATAACCTCGGCGGTCTGGCGCAAACCTGCAGTATCAGTAAAGATTACCGGATATCCGCCCAGATTAAGATGGATATCTACAGCATCCCTCGTGGTGCCGGCAATATCAGAAACAATTACAGCCTCACGTTTAGCAACAGCGTTAAGCAAGCTTGATTTTCCGGCATTGGGCGGGCCAACCAAAACAACCCGAAATCCCTCGCGCAAACGTTCGCCGGATTGATTGTCATTAAGATGTTTTTTGATATCTTCAATTAGTTTAAATACAGTGTTTTGCATACCTGTTGTAATATCCTGCGGAATATCCTCATCAGGAAAATCTATATAAGCTTCAAGGTGAGCCAACACGTTTACTAATGTTTGCCGCCAGCCGTCATAAAGATTTTTTAACCCGCCTTCCATTTGGCGAACAGCGTATTTTTGCTGCTCAGAAGTTTCGGCATCAATCAAATCGGCTAATCCCTCAGCTTCCGTCAAATCCATTTTTTGATTATAGAAAGCGCGCTTAGAATACTCGCCAGGCTCGGCAAGCCTAAAGTCAGGCATTTGCGACAGACTGTCTATCACTGATTCTATTACGGCGCGGGAACCATGAACCTGAAGCTCAACAATATCTTCTCCTGTAAAGGAATTTGGCGCCTTAAAATAGAGCAAGAGGCATTTATCCAAGGTTTGTCCGGTGGTTGAGTGGCGCAAGGAAACAAAATAGGCATAACGAGGTTTGACAGCATCAGCATTTAAATTGGTCATATCTTTAACCACATCTAAAGCGCGGCTGCCGGAAATTCTTATTACAGCGACCCCGGATTTACCAAAAACGGTTGACAAAGCGTATATAGTTTTATTGTCCATAGCAAAACCTCTCTTAAAACTTTTATAAAATCAATCAAATTTGGTTGCAAGCACAAAAAGGGCATTTTTTTGACTCTGGAGAGCTTTTTTATTTTTTCTTAATAAGTTTATTATAAAAATTCGTTATGGCTATTGTACGGGCTTTTGACGAGGTCGATTTTTAACACACCGAAAGTTGTAGTATGAATAAAGATTCTAAAAAACTTATTATTTGGGACTTTGACGGAGTTATTGCCAATAGTGAAGAATTATGGCTGCGCACTCGTATGGATTTACTCAACAAAGAATATAACCTGGGTTGGGATATTGAAAAAACCAACCATCATCTTGGCGGCATGAGTGACAAAACCAAAATAGAAGTTCTGAAAAAGCTGGGTATTAAAACCAACAGCGAATTTTGGCAGGAAGCTATACGGATTGATTTGAAAAAAATGGCAGAAGGGCTGCCTTTAACAAAAGATATTGTCGATATATTCAACCTTAAAGAATTTGCCCAATGCATCGCAACCGGAGGCGATAGATTAAAAACCGCAAAAAAAATAGAAATGGTGGGGATCCGCAAATATTTTCCGGCAGAAAAGGTTTTTACTGCCGATATGGTAAAATATGGCAAACCGGAGCCGGATTTGTTTTTGCTTGCGGCAAAATCTATGGGGTATAATCCCAAAGACTGCATAGTTATTGAAGATTCTCTGGCCGGTATAACAGCAGCGGTAAGAGCCGGTATGACAACAATTGCTTTTACGGAATATCTTAAATATGGCAAGGATTATTTTATAGAACAAATTAATAAGCTGGGAGTTAAAAATTCTTTTGCCAATATGAATGACTTAAAAACCTTTCTGCAAAAGGAATATCTATAGAAAAAGCTCTCCGTTGGGAGAGCTTAAATTTTAGGAATTCATGTTGGCAAAGAAGTCGTTATTATCTTTACTAACTCTTAGCTTATCAAGCAAAAATTCCATACCATCGGTCATACCCATTTGCATCAGCACGCGCCGCAAAACCCACATTTTGGTCAAACGCTCCCTATCAACCAGCAGTTCTTCTTTTCTGGTTCCGGAACGAGTAATATCAATAGTTGGGAACAGGCGCTTATCAGTGAGCTTGCGATCAAGGATTATCTCTGAGTTACCTGTACCCTTAAACTCTTCAAAAATAACCTCATCCATACGAGAGCCTGTATCTATCAGAGCAGTGGCTATAATGGTCAAAGATCCACCTTCTTCAACATTTCTGGCAGCTCCAAGCAAGCGTTTGGGACGTTGCAAAGCATTAGCATCTACACCACCGGTCAAAACTTTGCCAGAGGAAGGAATAACCGTATTATAAGCACGGCCAAGACGAGTAATGGAATCGAGCAAAATAACCACATCTTTTTTGGTTTCTACTAATCTTTTGGCTTTTTCAATAACCATTTCTGCAACTTGAACATGACGGCTGGCAGGTTCATCAAAAGTTGAAGATATAACTTCGCCTTTAACAGAGCGAGTCATATCAGTAACTTCTTCAGGACGCTCGTCAATCAGCAAAACCATCAAGTAACATTCCGGATGATTGGTAGCTATCGCATGAGCAATATTTTGCAACATAACGGTTTTTCCGGTGCGGGGAGGGGCAACAATAAGTCCGCGCTGCCCTTTGCCTTGAGGAGAAATTAAATCAATAACACGGGTTGTATAGTCTTTTTCGCCGCAAATAATATCAAAATTCAATTTTTCGGTAGGATAAAGCGGGGTAAGGTTATCAAAATTAACTCGCAATTTAGATTTCTCGGGGTCTTCAAAGTTAATTCTGTTGACCTTGGTGAGAGCAAAATAGCGCTCGTTGTCTTTGGGAGCGCGGATTTCACCTTCTACGGTATCACCGGTACGGAGCCCAAACTTTTTAACCTGAGCGGGAGACACATATATATCATCAGGTCCGGCAAGATAGTTAGATTGAGCAGAACGCAGAAAACTAAATCCGTCTTGCATAACTTCAATTGTACCATCGCCATATATGGTTTGGTCATCGCCGGCAACTTTTTTGAGAATAGCGAACATCAAATCTTGAACACGCATGGAAGATGCGTCTTCAATTCCTAAATCTTCTGCCTGAGTTAACAATTCAGTAGG
>JBNMLW010000001.1:0-22100 GCA_050875025.1 Alphaproteobacteria bacterium | reverse complement strand
TAATAGAGAAGATCATGGTTGTCGCGCCAATAACGGCTGTACCGATAAGAACCGGTTTAGCAGTGGCCTTAAAGGTATTGCCGGCACTGTCGTTTTCTTCCAGATAGTGCTTGCCGTTTTCAAAGTCAGGCTTAAATCCGTATTCTTTTTCAATCTCTTTAGAAATACCTTTTTGGCTTTCAATCTGCGAGAGTTCAAATACAGACTGGGCATTATCGGTAACCGGGCCATAGGAGTCAACGGCAATTGTAACCGGTCCCATGCCAAGCATACCAAACGCCACCAGACCAAAAGCAAACACTGCCGGATAAACCATATAGGCATCCAAACCGTTGCGGGCAGTAAAGAAGGCAACCGCCATCAAGCCGACCATTACCAATCCCTGCCAAAAGGCCGAGAAGTTACCGGCAATAATACCGGAGATAATGTTCAGAGAGGCACCGGCCTCACGGCTGGCATTAACAACCTCTTCAACGTGCTTAGATTTGGAAGATGTGAAAATTTTGGTAAATTCCGGAATCAAGGCCGCGGCCAAAGTACCGCAAGAGATGATAACCGAAAGTTTCCACCACAACGCGCCAAAACCAGCCAACATAACATAAGATACGCCGAAGGTAACCATGATTGAAATGATTGAAGTTAACCAAATCAAAGAGGTCAGCGGAGTTTCAAAGTTAAAGGACTTTTTGTTGCCGAAAATTGCGCCAGAGGCTTTGGCATTCAACCAATAAGAAATGATTGAAGTCAAAATCATCAGCACGCGCATTACAAAAATCCAAACAATCAAGCGAGCCTGAAAATCAACGCCGTTGTTCATCAAAACCAAATTGCCGTCAGGAGCATACATCATGCCTGCGCCCAAAACAATAAAGCTGATAAGAGCAACGCCGGTCACGCCATAGGTTTCAAAACCATCGGCGGTCGGGCCGACAGAGTCGCCGGCATTATCACCGGTACAGTCGGCAATCACACCCGGATTGCGGGCATCGTCTTCATCAATTTTGAAAATAATTTTCATTAAATCAGCGCCGATATCGGCAATTTTGGTAAAGATACCGCCGCAAATGCGCAAAGCAGCCGCCCCGAGCGATTCGCCGATAGCAAAACCGACAAAGCATGCACCGGCATTTTCACGAGCCACAAAGAGCAGGATAGTAATCATCATAATCAGCTCTACGCAGATAAGCAAAACGCCGATAGACATACCGGAACGCAGCGGCAAGCTCATAACCGGATACGGCTGGCCTTTCAGAGAGAGAAAAGCGGTACGAGAATTGGCATAGGTATTAATACGCATGCCAAACCAGGCAACCAAAAATGAGCCCAAAATACCAAAGATTGACCACATCAAAATAGTCAAAACCTTAGACATCGGGGTTGCGTTCAGATAGTAGAAATAATAGAAGATGCAGGCGGCAATAAACAATTCCAAAACCACCAGCAGCTTAGCCTGCTGTTTCATATATGTTTTGCAGGTTTCATAAATAGTATTAGAAACATTGAGCATCAGTTTATGAGCCGGCATTTTCTTAATCATTAAGAACTCAGCCAAACCAAAAACCATACCCAATACGCAGATTCCCATGCCATAAAGCAGCAACTGAGCGCCTGTTACCGACCACCCGAAGATATTGTATGCAACATCCAAAGATGGAACTTTCAGGTCAATCTCCGATGCCATGGCGCTGGAAGAAACTGCCACAGTTAACAGCATTGCCAAAGCAAAACTGCCAATTTTTTTCAAGTTTATCATATTTAGATTCCCTAAAATATTAAACCAAGTAAAATTATAACACTGCCGCCGTTTTTAGCTAACGGCAGATTCTCGTTATAGAAACAGCGTACTCCCAAGATTCTAAAAAATCTCTTAAATAATACAAAATATCAACACTGCCTAAATTTCAAAACGGCACCATCTAACACCTTCCCTTTAACGAGGAAGGTTGGGAGGGAGTGATATAAAAGGCCATATTGCCACCTGGATTACCCAGTCAAGCTGGGTAATGACAGTTAGGGGAGGGATAACAGAAAGTAGCACTGTCTTTGCGCGAACGGAGCCAGCCGCGATAAGCAATTTATCTTTATCTTGAGGCAAAATGCATTGTCGATAATTGTTGAAAACTAAGCGTTATCACTGGAAAAATTTGCACTTAAACTATATTTATAGTTTGAGGAAGTATGACAAAAGAGGAGCTAGAGTATTGACTGGGAAGATAAGCTTAACCGCGAGTATGCGGAGTAACTTATTAAGTCTGCAGAATATCAGCAGACAGGTCAGCTCTATCCAAAACAAACTCGCTACCGGTAACAAAGTTAATTCCGCGATTGATAATCCGTCTTCCTATTATACCGCCCGCAGTTTAACCAATCGCGCTAATGACCTTGATGCCCTGTTGGATTCAATGGGACAAGCAGTGTCAACAATTAAAGCCGCTACTACTGCCTTAGAAACTGGTGCAACTTTTCTTGAACAAGCCGCCGCGGTTGCCAGTTCAGCCTTGGAAACAGCGCAAATTCCCGATGTATCTTGGTTTGCCACGCAGTCTGATGTTGCCGCAGTTGTAACCACAAAAGCCGAATTATTAGATGCCCTAGATACCAAAATCGGCAATATTGTTATATATGGTCAGATTGATATGGGCGCGGCATCTTTGCTGCTTAAAGACGGACAAAACCTTGTCGGGGTTGGTTATTTTGCCAATCGTAACAATAATGCCGCAGATTCCGAACTGGATAAATTCTCGGCATTGTCTTTTGATCTGAGCAACTCCTTAAATACTACGGCTATCACTGCCAGTACCGGAAACAATACCTTTAGTGATTTAACCATAAATGTCAATTTTGGCACGCGAGAAAAGCTCACCGCTCTCAATCTCAAATCTGCATCTATTAACAATTTTAATCTCGAAATACAATCGTACGGAAAAGATGATTACAATAATGTGTTTTCCTACGGTATTGTCCCTCAAGAAAACTTAACTATAACTGGCACCAATAATTTTCGCCAGATTGGACAACCCGGATATTTTACCATGTTTGCCGGTAATATAGACGCCAAAGATGCTAATATCCAAATCTCGACTCAAGGCGGGCGGGCATGGGTAATATATAGTAACAGAAACTTCAATATGTATGGCGAAACAGTACTTTCCATAAATAGCAGGAACACATCAGTAGAACGAGCTAACATCAACATGTATGATAATGCGCAAATATTTACTAAAAGCATATTGGCATTGGGAAGGCTTAATCTTCATAGTCCCAATAATCGTGTATATGTTGGTTCTCAGCAACTATATTATTGGGACACAAAAATAAACTTTTCTCCATCGTTTTCCTTGGTTGAAGGCGCTGCCATTGTCACCGACACCGGGACTTATACTGCTCCGGCCGGGGGCATTAGCAACAAAAAAGGAACCAATCCTAAGGACTTGACCGATATAGGCCTAAATAAAACTTCAGATGTTAAAGCATCTGAAACGGCAGAATATCAACAGATTTTTGCTGATTTTATGGCTAACAAGACGCCCAAATTCGGAACCACGCCGGATTATTGGTCATCAGAGCAAGAAAAAACACAATATAATCAGATTCTTCAGCAATATGATAGCGTGATTGCCGATAGTAATTATAAAGGGACAAATCTGCTTAAAAACGGCAGTCTTAAGGTGGATTTTAACCAAGACGGCTCATCTTCCTTAAAAGTTTCCGGCTTTGATGCTACTTCCGCCGGTTTAAAATTGTCGGCGGCAAAATCTGATAGCCGGCTTAGCACCACGCTTGATGAAATCCGCCAGGCATTGTTGCAAATCAGATCTTTCACTGCTGAACTTGGGAATAATTACAGTATTATCACCAGCCGTCAGGAGTTTACGGAGAACTTGATAAATATCCTCACTGAAGGCGCAGATAAATTAACTCTCGCTGACATGAATGAAGAAAGCGCCAATATGCTGGCTCTACAAACCCGCCAACAGCTGGCGATTAATTCCCTTTCGCTTGCATCGCAAGCCGCCCAAGCGGTATTGAAACTGTTTTAATCACAGCATCAAGAACAACGACAATGCTACAAATCCATACAGCAAAATTCCGCTGATATACATCCGTGCCACCCGAAAATCCGCGCCGGACGGCATAGCATTTTCAATAATTATCGTTTGCAACAACACATAGAGCACATAATTTACAAAAGTCGGATGCATGGTCGGCAGATAATAGCGATTAAGATAAAACCCGATAGGCAGCAGCAACAACGGCGCCATCGCCGAGGGAACCGCGTTATAAAACGTCACATTTCTAAGCCCGACGCTGCCCATTACATAGCTGCCGTCTTCGCCGCGGCGGGGAAAAATTGTAAAATTACAGGGTCTGGCATTGAGCAGCATTCCTATAAAAAAATGCATAAATTCATGCAAAACCGTACCGGGAATATTCACCAGTGCCGAAAGCCACATTGAGCGATAAGTCGTATATTTTATCCGCAGCAAAACAATCACCAGCAATATCAAATAGAAACGGTTATCAAAAAAGCCGCGCAAAAATGCCGGACTGTTAATCAAACTCAAAAATTTATAATAAACATCATACAGCATTGATTACCTCTTCAGACTTGCCAGCCCGGCCAAATAAGTATTGAGCAGCAATTTACAGATATTATTTTTATTAACTCCGCGAAAACTTCCGGACGGATCTGCCGCCAAAAATCCGCTGACGGCAAACAGCGCCATCTCCAAAACCTGCAAAGAAGTTCGGCGTTCGGCCTTGCTAAGCGATCCGAACATAGCCTTAATCTGCGCTGCCAGCAAAACTTCAATCCGGCAGATTTTGCGTTCATATTGTTTTTTATAAGCCAGCGTTTCCGAATGCAGCCGCTCATTATAAAGCAGCATCCACAAATTGCGGTTACTGCAGACAAACGAGCTGAAAACATCGGCATAGCGGTTAATATTTATATACGGATTCGCCTCCGGCACAATAATCTTCAATGCCGCATACAATTCATCCAGCGTCTGCATATTTTCTTCAGCGACAAAGTCTTCCATTGTGGCAAAAGTATTATAAATGGTTCCCACCGAGGTATTAGAGGCCTCAGACAACTTGCGCGCCGTTAAAAACTCCGCCCCTTTGCTGATAACCATCTGCCGGCCGCACTTGAGCAAAGCCGCTCTAACCTGCTCCCGGACAAACTTTTTCAAACGCTGGCTCTTTGCTGCATCTTCACTCATTGTTTTCAACCTGAAAAAACTTATATATTTAACAAAATATTTGCAATTACACTCGTATAATAAACAAAACTTGAACACTGTTCAATTCAAATTTTCTGCCCAAAGGATAATTCTGATGAAAAAAACATTGCTGTTTCTGGTTCTTTCGGCGGCATTTTGCAGCTCTGCCCAAGCGCAGATATCTCATGATATGCTGCTTGGCACTGATGATGCTCCGATTGTTAAAGCTGACAAAGCTTCTATTGCCGAGGCCGAAGAAAGCGCCCGCCGTTTGCTCAACCGCCAGCCGCAAACTTTGCGCAAACAAAGTTTTCCCAAGCTGCGCAGCCGGCAGATAGCCGATACTCCCAAAGTAGCCAGCCGCGCCCAGAGCGCTCCGTTTGGGCTGGTTTGGGGTTCCACCATTGTTGAAACTCAAAATCAGGGAATTATCCTCTCCCCGATAGAAGAAAAAGACTATGCCAACAGTTTTCGGGCGCAAAAGCTCCCCAAAGCCGTCAAAGATTTTACTGCCGTTGATATTACTTTTGGCGATGAGAATGAGTTGTGGCGGATTATCGCCTATGGCAAACTGCTTGATGATGATGCCAAAGCCTCCAAGGCACTGCAAATGTACAACGCCTATTCCAACCTGCTGACACAAAAATATGGCAATAAACAGGAATTTTTCACCCCCGCGCAAATTGACGTCACCACAAAAGATGCCTACGGCAAAGATATCACCGTGCAGCAAACTGCTCCGCTTGGCAACTCTGACTTTCTGAAGCAGCTGCAAAGCGGCGCTGCTGTTTTGTACTCTACTTATTATAATCAGGAAGTGGGGGCTACTTTAGCCGTAAATGTTGACGGTGACGGAAAAAGTTATATAGTAATCGACTATAAAAATTTACAGATTTTACAGGCGCGGGAAAAACAAACTCTTGACGCGCTTTAACTATACTGAACTAAGGACACTTTAATATGAAAAAAATCGCCTTTTGCGGTGCCGCCGGAAACGGAATCAGCCCCCTTGAACAAATTATGCTGAAAAAAGGATATATCGTTTACGGCTCTGACCGCGGTTTTGATGAAGGCAAAGATGCCGACCGCCGCCAAGCTTTGGAATCTGTCGGCCTAAAAATCGTTCCGCAAGACGGCAGCGGCATTACTCCGGATATGGAATGTGTCTATGCCTCCGCCGCTCTGAACGAGGAAAATCCTGACATTAAAGCTGCCCGCAAATTCAACATTCCGGTCAAAAGCCGTTCTGACTTGCTGGATGAGATTTTTCATACTTATGCCAAAGGCATTGCTGTCGGTGGCACTGCCGGCAAAACCACCACTACTGCCATGATTGGCTATATCTTAGACGTCTTGGGGCAAAAACCTACTATGATTAACGGCGGCATGCTCTGCAATTATGCCGGCAACCCCGGATTGGCCAATTATCTTTACAACAATGGCGATATCTGCGTAATTGAGGCCGATGAAAGCGATGGCTCGATTCGCAAATATCATCCTTATATCGGGCTGGTAAACAACATCTCTCACGATCACACCAGCATTGAAAAACTGGTTGAATATTTCTCGGTTTTTGCCTCTCATGTAACTCATGCGCTGGTTGTCAACTATGATTGCCCGCGGGCGCGCCAATTACAATCTCCGGCTCGCATATTCACCTACTCTATTCTCGATTCGCATGCTGATTTATATGCCGATAACATCAAAGCCGTAGAAGATGGAATTGAGTATTCGATCGAAGGCCGCAAATTCCGCCTGAACCTCATCGGCAAGTTCAATGTTTCTAATGCTCTGGCCGCCATATCCGCCTGCATTATGCTCGGACTGGATAGATTTGCCGCCGCCAAAGCTCTTGAGGGCTTTAAGGGAGTAAAAGTGCGTTTGGAAAAAATCGGCAGCAAAAACGGCATTACCATATACAACGACTTTGCTCACAATCCCAGCAAGATAGAGGCCTCTTTAGCCGCGCTCAAAGACCACCCCGGCCGGATTATTGCCATGTATCAACCGCATACTCCGTTTTCTGCCGTCAACACCGGAGATGAAGTCGCTGATACAATTGCCAAGGTTTTATCGCCTGAAGATATTATGCTTATGCAGGAGATTTATGAACTCACTCCGCAAGATGTCGGCGTTTCTTCAGCCAACATCATCAACCGCATCAAGCAAAACGGCCACAGCAATGCGCTGTTTCTGCCACACAAAGATGACACCCGCAAATTCATTCGCGAAAACGCCAAAGCCGGCGACCGCATTGTAATTATGGGCGCGCATGATAATTCTCTGGCTGATTTCAGCCGTGAACTCCTACAGGAAATCTAGCTACAAAAGGCTGAGCACATAATCAATATTTTTTCCGTTCAGATAGCTGATCAGCTTCTGATACATGATTATGCCGTCCCACCCGCGGGTGTTAAAAGCCAGCATTGCTCCAACCGCCCAAAGATTGGCTGCGGGCAGAAACATTGCGCAAAACTTGTACGAAACCTTAGGCAAATCCGTCTGCTTTTCATGGATTTGCGAACCAACCGTGTCCAAATGGTAGCCGATAAAATAGCCCATAAACCCGTTGATAAATAAATTGCTGGGCGCAAAAGAGGTATAAATTGTCACCGCAATCATATATACCAGCCCAAACAGCGGAAAGAAATACGGCGCAATAATAATCAGCCAATTGCCCTCACCTTCAAAAGACATTTCTCCTCCGGAATTATCGCCGGCAATATGTATCTCTTTTACCTTATGAAAGGTTATCAACGCAAAAAAAGCATGCGTAAGCTCATGCGCAATAATTTCCATATTAGACTTAACCGAAGAATCCATCATCGTCCGGGCAATGAAGAACATAAAAAATCCCGCAAACATAGCCAAATACGGCAGCTTGGAAAACTGAAAATAAGAAAAAGATTGAACATACGCCGGCAAAGAAAGCAGCATATACACGGCAACCGGCCATTTTAACATATTAATCAGTTTATCAATCAATGTCTTCACCTCTACAGACTCATTATTTATTCTACTATAACGCGCCAAAAAATTTTTGCAGTCCAAATCGTCACAATATTAACATTTCTTCAACAATTCTCCTCTATCCTTTCTGCATAAGCTTGAGCAATACTTAAGTTTATCGGCCGTCTGATGCGGCTTCCCCAAAAACTCTTCAGGCGGCCGTTTAGTATTGCAAATAGCGGCAAATAATATACTATGGCAGATATGCCATAACAAAGGATTGATATTATGACCGATGAAAATTTGAACACTTACGATTTTCTTATCAATGATGAAGATGAGGCCATGCTTTTGCTGTATGCCCGCGAAGGAGAACCGCAAAATGCAGCTATTGAAATAAATTACGAGAATAAATCGGCCATTCTGCACCGCCGTCCCGGTGATGATATTGACCTTGAAGGAATTTCCGATGAAGTTTTGGACAGCATTGAAGATGCCGATAAACTGCTGATTTGCGAGCTCAGTGTTGAAGACGATGAAAAAGATACCAACATTGTCTATGCTTATGAAGCCGACATCAACGACTAAATAAAACCTGCTCTAATTTTGTGCCCCGATAATCGGGGCATTTTTTATGCTTTAAGCCACCAAAAAAGCCGCTCCAATTAAAGAGCGGCTTTTTACAATCAGGTTGTCAGCTTATTTAGTTTCGCTGTTAGCTTCAGCCTTAGCAGCTTCAGCAGCGGCGGCTTTTTCAGCAGCTACGCGAGCCAAATCTTTAGCGCCTTTGGCATTAACATCACGGTCAACCAACTCAATGATTGCCATATCAGCAGCATCGCCATAACGGAAACCGGCCTTCAGCACGCGGCTGTAACCGCCGTTACGGTTTTTGTAACGCTCTGCCAAAGTAGAGAAAAGCTTAGAAACAACTTCATTGTCACGCAGGAATGACAAAGCCTGACGGCGATTCGCCAATCCACCCTTTTTACCCAAGGTAATCATGTTGTCTACAAAAGTTCGCAACTCCTTGGCTCTCTGAACAGTAACCTTAATCTGCTCATGAGTCAAAACAGCAGCTGTCAGGTTGGAGAACAAAGCCTTGCGGGCATTGGTATCCATATTAAATTTACTGTGTTTCACTCCATGTCTCATGACATTTTCCTTTCATTTTCTCTGTGGCCTGCAAGGGCAGACCGGATCAAAACTCAAGCTTTTACTACGGATGCAAAAACTGCGCATACATAAAAGCCCTTTTCTCGTTGGAGTTTCTAACACACAACTTTTGTAATTGCAAGCAAAATCATACTCCTAAAACAAATAAAGGCCGGGAATCAACGTTCCGGCCTATAGAATCAAAGTTTTGCCATAAACTTAGCCCAATCGTCCCAATAGACTCGTGATGTGCGGCATTCTTTATGCTGCCACACCGGATAAGAGAGATTACATCCTATCGGGCACGCCAGCAACAGCATCTCGGCATTTTCCAAATTAGGAATATTTGCTTCATCCATCATCTCAGACAGTTCTGTCCAGTGCTGTTCTATAACCTTGCAATCTTCACTGGTTGGCAGCAAATACTCGGCGTCAATAGCACGTTTCTCAATTTCAAAAGCCTTTTCAAATTCATAGGCCGTTCCGGCAATTACCAAATCGGCAGAAAGAGCAAAACCTCTTAAATTGCCATCCTTTTCAATCACAAATTTTGGCTTGCGGCTCTCGCCCATTCGCTAGGCAACTATGCATTTTATAGCTCCGTTAGAAACCTGATTTGCTACCCGAATTACTCTTGTTTCATCTGTGGGCTGAAATTGTGGCAATTCTATTGCGCACATGCGCCGATAGAGCAACTCTGCAACTTCTTTATCGTGTTCACCCACCAGATAGCAGTCACGCGGCTCAAACTCGCTATAAACTTCTTTAGCGCGCGGCCATGGCATTTCTTCAATTTCTTTGCGCAACTCTGCCACCGGCAGGTCAAGCATTTTTACAAACTTCTTCATAATAATGTATAATTAATTAATCGTACGGACAGAATTAACACCTTTTCTTTATTTTGCAAGCAATTTATTTGCCGCAAACAAAAAGCGGATGGCCTAAACCATCCGCTTAAAATTCCCACAGCAGAATAAATATCTGCTACAAAAACTTTTAGAAGTGTTCATCGCAACGGCGAATCAACTCCTCAATATTCTCAGGCGGCCAACCCGGAGTATCCATACCCAGGTGAATGCCCATCTTGGCCAAAACTTCTTTGATTTCATTCAAAGATTTGCGGCCAAAGTTCGGAGTACGCAACATCTCAGCTTCGGTCTTCTGAACCAAATCGCCGATGTAAACAATGTTGTCATTCTTAAGGCAGTTAGCAGAACGAACAGAGAGTTCAAGTTCTTCAACTTTCTTAAGCAGATTGCGGTTGAACGGCAATTCTTCTTTCTCGGCTTCAACTTCAGCTTCAGGCTCATCAAAGTTGATGAACGGTTTAAGCTGATCCTGCAGGATGCGGGCAGCAAATGCAACTGCATCTTCAGGGGTAACAACGCCGTTGGTCTCAACAATCATAGTCAATTTATCATAGTCGGTAGCCTGTCCTACGCGGGTATTCTCAACCTTATAAGATACTTTGCGTACCGGAGAATAAATCGCGTCAACGGCAATCAAACCAATCGGAGCATCAGCCGGTTTATTCATAGCCGCCGGAACATAGCCTTTGCCGGTTCCGACAGTCATTTCCATATTGATTTTGGCACCGGCATCCAGAGTGCAGATAACCAAATCAGGATTCATAATTTCAATATCATGACCATGTTCAATCATAGCGGCGGTAACTTCGCAGGGACCTTCCGCTTTCAAAGTCATAATTTTCTGGCCTTCGCTATGAAGAGCAACGGCCAAACATTTAACATTCAGAACGATGTCAGTAACATCTTCTCTAACACCGGGGACAACTGAAAATTCGTGCAAAACGCCATCAATTTTGATACTGGTGACGGCACCACCCTGCAGAGAGGAGAGCAAAACTCTTCTCAAAGCATTACCCAAGGTTAAGCCAAAGCCTCTTTCCAAAGGCTCAACGACTATCTTGGCTTTGTTCTGTCCCTCCAGGGGAGTAACTTCCAAATTAGTCGGTTTAATAAGTTCTTGCCAATTCTTTTGAATCACTGGGGTGTCCTCTTTATTACTGCATATGCAAAGTTCAGAAAAAATCAGACAGTGATGAGGCCTTTGCCAGCCTCATCACTCTGAAAACCAAAAATTAGACGCGACGTCTTTTTCTCAAACGACAGCCATTATGAGGAATAGGAGTAACATCACGAATGGTGGTGATGGTGAATCCTACAACTTGCAAAGCTCTGATAGCAGACTCTCTGCCAGAACCCGGGCCCTTAACTTCAACCTCTAAAGTTTTCATACCATGCTCCTGAGCCTTTTTACCGGCCTCTTCAGCAGCGACCTGAGCTGCATAAGGAGTAGATTTGCGAGAACCTTTAAAACCCTGAGCGCCGGAAGTAGACCAAGCAACGGTGTTGCCCTGGGCGTCAGTAATGGTTACTCTTGTATTGTTGAAAGTAGAATTAATATGTGCGACACCAGCCGTAATATTTTTCTTTTCTTTCTTTTTAACACGTTGTGTTACTGCTTTTGCCATTTAACAACCTACCTTATTTCTTCTTATTAGCCACAGTCTTGCGCTTACCTTTACGGGTACGGGCATTTTGTTTGGTACTCTGACCACGAACCGGCAGACCTTTACGATGGCGCAGGCCGCGGTAGCAACCCAAGTCCATCAGTCTTTTAATATTAACACCGATTTCACGACGCAGTTCACCTTCAACCACAACATCATGGTCAATGACGTCACGGATTTTGGCAACTTCCTCATCGCTCAGTTCATGAACGCGGCGGTCAGCAGAAACACCGGATTTTGCGCAAATGTCTTGAGCAGTTTTTCTTCCGATACCATAGATATAGGTCAAAGCGACTTCAGTCTTCTTGGCAGTCGGGATATTTACACCAGCTATACGAGCCAAATTAACTCTCCATTATCTAGATATTGTTATTACATTTAAAAAGTTGATCACCACTTTTCAAAATTAAGCCGGATTATAGGCTAAATTTTGTATGTGTCAACAAAGATTTACCGATTTTTTGAAAAAAACTGATTTTTTCGCCAAATCGCATTGCTTATTTATTTGAGTCCCAAGACATCATCAATTTTTGCCGCTACCGCAGCTATCGATCCGGTACCGTCAACCGTCCGCAGGAGTCCTCTTTTCTCAAAATACGGAATTGTCGGATAAGTCAGCGCGCGATAGTTAACGAGTCGATTTTGTACTGTCGCCCGGTTATCATCGATTCGCCGATAAAATTCTGTCCCGCCGCAAACATCGCAAACGCCATAAACTTTGGGTTTTTGAAATTTATCATGATAACCTTGTCCGCACTTCATGCAGGCATAACGCCCCAAAATGCGCTCCATGATAATTTCATCCGGCACCTGAATTTCAATCACCGCGTTCAGCTTGATACCTTTATCATCAAGCATCTTCTCAAGTACTTCGGCTTGAGGCAGAGTACGCGGAAAACCATCCAAGATAAAACCGTTTTTGCAATCGTCCTCGTCGATTCGTTTAGAGACCATATTAACAATCATCTCGTCGGTTGCAAACCCGCCTTTGTCGAGCACTTCTTTTAAGGCCAGACCCTCGGGAGTTTTCTTTGCCGCCTCAGCGCGCAGCATTTCGCCGGTAGAAAGATGGCAGATATGCGCTTTTTCTTTGAGCAAGCGCGCCTGAGTGCCCTTACCGCACCCCGGCGCACCGGTCAAAACCACATGCAGTCCCGCACCGTTTTTGCTCATTTTAGCGTCTCTTTCTGTTAGCCAAGGAGGCTTTTTTAATCAAAGACTCATACTGATACGCAATCAGGTGCGACTGCAGCTGAGTTACAAAATCCATCGTAACCTGAACCACGATAAGCAGAGTTGTGCCGCCCAACACGAACGGAACCGAGAGTTTGCTGATAAGGACTTCCGGCAAAATGCACAAGCCTACCAGATAAACCGCGCCCAACACTGTCAGACGGGTAATAACATAATCCAGATATTCAGCGGTATTTTTACCCGGCCGAATACCGGCAACAAAACCGCCGTGTTTTTTCAGGTTTTCGGCTGTCTCTTCCGGATTAAACACAATCGCGGTATAGAAGAAAGCAAAGAACGCAATCAAAAAGGCATACAGAGCCAAATACAAAGGCTGTCCGTGTCCAAGCATTGAGCTCAGTTCCTGAACCCACGATGGTCCGTTTTCCGCGCTCAAATTTGCAATTGTAATCGGCAGCAGCAATAAAGAGCTGGCAAAAATCGGCGGAATAACGCCGGTCGGGTTAATCTTCAACGGCAGATGAGAGCTCTCAGAACCCATACGCCCCATAGCCTGACGCTTCGGATATTGAATAATGATTTTGCGTTGAGCTCTCTCAACAAACACAATCAGGTAAATCAAGCCCAGAACCATCGCCAACAACAGCAAAATAACCGGAGCCGACATTGAGCCGACGCGCCCGAGTTCAAAAGTTTTGGCCAAAGCGCTGGGGATATTAGCGATAATACCGACCGTAATAATCAAAGAAGATCCGTTGCCGACGCCGCGAGCCGTAATTTGTTCGCCCAGCCATACGATAAACATTGTACCGCCAACCAAAGATACGATTGTGGTAAAGCGGAAGACAAAGCCCGGCATAACAACTGCCGACAAGCCAGCCGAACCGGTCATGCTCTCCAAGCCTACAGCAATACCGTAACCTTGAATAATGGTAATCAGCACGGTCAGATAACGAGTATATTGAGTAACCCTGCGGTGACCGGCCTCGCCTTCTTTCTTCAAAGCCTGCAAAGACGGAACAACCGACTGGCCGAGTTGGATAATGATTGATGCCGAAATATAAGGCATAATGTTCAGAGCAAAAATAGTCATACGTTCCAAGGCACCGCCGGCAAACATATTAAACATGCCGAGAATACCGCCGGAATTGCGTTCAAAAATCTCCGACAAAATATTCGGATCAATACCGGGCAGCGGAATAAAAGTGCCCAAACGAAAAACGATCAGAGCCAAAACCGTAAACCACAATCTTTTTTTGAGTTCTTCAGCTTTGCCAAAAGCCGACATATCCAAGTTGGCGGCCATTTTCTCTGCCAGTGAAACCATTGTTATATCCTTATCTGTTATTTAAAAAAGCTATACAGGGATAAATATATCCCTTTTGTTCATAATGTAATACACGAAATTTAATTTTATGCAACTAAATTATTGTTATCCTACAGCAAACAAAAAGAAGACGTTACTTCAGCAATCTTGTTTTGAAAAAAATAAGAGGAGAACCACAATCAGTTCTCCTCTTATTGTATTAACCGTTTATAAAAGGTGCTAACCTTAAGCCTAATCAGCGGAACTTAAAAATCCTACTAAACCAGCTTAACAGATCCGCCGGCTTTCTCAACAGCCGCAACAGCAGCTTTAGAAGCCGAGTTAACACTTACGTTAACTTTGGAGGTAATAGCACCGCGAGCCAACAGACGAACACCATCAAGCGTCTTGCTGATGAGGCCTGCTGCCTGCAAAGAAGCAACAGAAACATCTTCGGCGTTCAATTTACCGGCATCAACAGCCTTCTGGATGCTGTCCAGATTAACAACTGCAAATACTTTGGCAAACGGATTTTTGAAACCGCGTTTCGGCAAACGACGGTACAAAGGCGTCTGACCGCCTTCGAAACCGCTAACGGCAACGCCGGAACGAGACTTCTGGCCTTTTTGTCCGCGGCCGGCAGTTTTACCGGAACCGGAACCGATACCGCGGGCAACGCGTTTACGATCTTTACGAGCACCCTGGTTATCTTTAATTTCGTTAAGTTTCATTTTTCTTCACCTTAATCAATTTCACAAAAAACTTGATAAGCCGGCTTGCTATCGCGGGATTTGAGGGCGCGGTGCACAAAACAAGTACATAAACACTCAAATCCCACGATTTGAAGCCCGCTTTGCAAGTTTTTCTACTCTTCGACTTTAACCAAGTGAGCAACCTTCTTAATCATACCGCGAACTGCAGGAGTATCTTCCAGTTCGGAGGTCTTGTACATCTTGTTCAGACCAAGACCGATTAAGGTAGCTCTCTGAACGGCCGGACGACCGATCGGGCTCTTGATTTGGGTAACTTTAATCATTTTTTTGCTAGCCATGGTTTAAGCCTCCTCTACGCTAAGTTTTGCATTAGCAGTGTTCTCACGGCGGCTTACAATATCACCAACTTTTTTGCCGCGTTTTGCAGCAACCATGCGCGGTGAATTGATAGCTTCCAGAGCATTGAAAGTAGCCTTAATCATATTGTAAGGGTTGTTAGAACCCAAAGATTTAGCAACTACATCCTGAATGCCGAGAACTTCGAAGATAGCGCGCATCGGGCCGCCGGCAATAACACCGGTACCGGCAGGAGCTGTACGCAGGTAAACTTTACCGGCGCCAAAACGGCCTGCAACATCGTGATGCAGAGTTCTGCCCTCACGCAGCGGAATGCGAACCATGTTCTTTTTAGCTTCATTGGTAGCTTTGGTAATAGCCTCAGGAACCTCACTGGCTTTACCGGTACCGAAACCGACGCGACCTTTTTGGTCACCAACGACAACGATAGCGGCAAAAGACATTGTGCGGCCGCCCTTAACGGTCTTAGCTACACGGTTAATATGAACCAGTTTCTCAACCAATTCATCTTTCTTTTCCATCTTATTATGACGATCTACAGCTTGTTGTGCCATTTTTCAAACTCCTAGAATTTCAAGCCAGCTTCACGAGCTGCATCAGCCAAGGCTTTAACCCGGCCATGATAGATGTAACCGCCGCGGTCAAAAACGACTTCGCTTACACCGGCCTTAAGAGCTCTTTCAGCAACCAATTTGCCGATAAAGCTTGCAGCCTCGATGTTAGAAGACTTTTTAATCTGATCGCGAACTTCCTTCTCCAAAGTAGAAGCAGAAGCAATTGTCGCACCTTTAGCATCGTCAATAATCTGAGCATATACATGCATGTTACTGCGAAATACAGACAATCTCATCTTTCCATTCGCAGCCTTTTTCAGAGCAGACCGAACACGGCCTTTTCTCTTTTGAAACAATTCTCTTGGCGTATTCATTAATTTAATCCTTATTTCTTCTTGCCTTCTTTACGACGGATGTATTCGCCTTCGTATTTAACGCCTTTTCCTTTATAAGGTTCAGGTTTTCTGAATTTGCGAATTTCCGCAGCAAACTGACCGACAAGTTGTTTATCCGCACCGGAGATGGTTATCTGAGTAGCCGACGGGCATGCAATTTTAATGCCCTCGGGAGCTACAACCGGAACATCATGGGAGAAGCCCAATGACAATACCAATTTGTTGCTGCCTTCTACACGAGCTTTATAACCAACGCCAACCAGTTCCAGATTCTTAGTGAAACCGTCATGAACACCTTTAACAATGATGTTGATGTTGGCTCTGGTGGTACCCCACAAAGCACGAGAATGTTTGGTCTCGAGTTTCGGAGTAACAACAACTTTGTTATCTACAACTTCAACGGCAATATGTTCAGCATCAAAGGGATGGCTCAATTCGCCCAGCTTGCCGCTGGCTTTAACCATATTTCCTTCAACAACAACTTTAACGCCTTCAGGGACGATAACCGGATATTTACCAATTCTAGACATCCTATTTCTCCCTTAAAATACCTGGCACAAAATTTCGCCGCCGACATTGGCTTTACGAGCTTCATTATCGCTCATAACGCCGGCCGGAGTTGAAATGATTGAAATGCCAAGACCGTTATAAACTCTCGGAAGATCTTTAACGCTGGAATAAACGCGGCGTCCCGGAGTAGATACACGGTAAATTTCAGTAATAACCGAAGTACCTTCATGATACTTCAACTTAATGTGGAGTTCATCAACACCCGGGCGGACATTGGTTCTTTCGTAACCTTGAATGTAACCCTCTTTTTTGAGAACTTCCAAAACATTTTCACGCAAGCGGGAAGCAGGTGATACAACTTCACTCTTCTTCGCTCTTTGTGCGTTTCTAATGCGTGTGAGCATATCGCCCAAAGGATCAGACATAGACATATCTCTTACCTCCTACCAGCTGGATTTAACCAAACCCGGAATTTCGCCAAAGCTGGCCATGTCGCGCAGTTCATTACGAGACAAACCGAATTTCCGGTATACACCACGAGAACGACCGGTAAGCTTGCAACGGTTGCGGTAGCGAATCTTTGCAGAGTTACGCGGCATCTCAGCCAATTTCAAAGTAGCCTGGAATCTTTCTTCCGGAGAAAGAGTTTTATCCATAACTATCTTTTTGAGCTTAGAACGACGAGAAGCAAACTTCTCAGCCATTTTTGCTCTTTTCAGGTTTCTGAAAACAGAACTTGTTTTTGCCATGGTTTATTCCCCTTATTTCTTGTAAGGAAAGTTAAAGCCAGTGATAAGAGCCTTAGCTTCTTCATCAGTCTTTGCGCTGGTGCAAATGCATACATCCATACCGCGAACATTCTCAACTTTATCATAGTTGATTTCGGGGAAGATGATCTGCTCTTTGATACCAAAAGCAAAGTTGCCTTTTCCGTCAAAGTTTTTACCGGTAATACCGTGAAAATCTCTAACGCGGGGCAAAGCCATGTTAATCAGTCTTTCCAGAAACTCATACATTCTGGTAGAACGCAGAGTTACTTTGCAGCCGATCGGCATACCTTCTCTGACTTTAAAGGTAGCGATAGACTTGCGAGCCTTGGTAACAACCGGCTTCTGACCGGCAATCAAGGTCAGCTCTTCAACAGCGTTGTTGAGCTTTTTCTTATCGGTAACGGCATCGCCGACACCCATATTCAGCACAATCTTAGTCAGCTTCGGAATCTCATGTGGGTTGGTGTAACCGAATTTCTCCACAAGAGATTTTTTTATGACTTCATTGTACAATGTCTCAAAATTTGCCATAAATTTTTCTCCCATTAATCGATTACTTCACCGGTTTTACGAGCAACGCGCACTTTCTTGCCGTCAACGGTTTTGTAACCAACTTTAGTTGCTTTGCCGTCTTTGGCCAGAGCCACGTTAGAAACATGGATCGGCGCTTCTTTAGTAACAATTCCGCCCGGAGTGGTCTGGCTGGGTTTTGTATGGCGTTTAACCAAGTTAACGCCTTGAACCACAACCTTATTCTCTTTAGGCATAGCTTTTACTACTTCACCAGTTTTGCCTTTGTCATCACCTGACAGAACGACAACTTGGTCACCCTTTTTAATTTTCAACTTAGGCATTACAATACCTCCGGTGCTAATGAAATAATTTTCATAAATTTCTTGGCACGCAATTCTCTGGTAACAGGCCCAAAGATACGAGTGCCGATTGGCTCGCCGTCTTTATTAATCAGAACGGCGGCATTCTTATCAAAGCGGATGACAGATCCGTCTTTGCGTCTGATGTCAGATGCAGTGCGAACAATAACTGCCTTCATAACATCACCTTTCTTAACACGACCCTTAGGAATAGCATCCTTAATGGCAACGACAATAACGTCGCCCACGGTAGCGTGCATTCTCTTGGACCCGCCAAGCACCTTAATGCACTGCACCTGACGCGCACCCGAGTTATCGGCTACATCAAGGTTGGTTTGCATTTGAATCATTTTTTAATTCCTTTTTCTAAATTGTTTAGCTTTATCAGCGCTCTCAAAACCGGTTTTCCGCGGCAGGGAAAATTCTGTTGCCTTCCGGCGCAAATTTTCACCGACCGCAAAAACCTTTTTATTGATGCTTAAAAAAGCTAACCCCTCTAGGTGTTTGTTGACTTTATTTAAGCTTCAACAGCATCATTGCTGTTAATAACAGTCCAGCACTTAGTCTTAGAATAAGGTACGGACTCTACGATTCGTACGGTATCGCCGACTTTGCATTGGTTGTTCTCATCATGAGCAGCATATTTTTTGCTTTTCTTGATGAACTTCTTATAAACAGGATGCATAACCTGACGCTCAACGCGAACAATGACGGTCTTATCCTGCTTGTCGCTTACAACAACACCCTGAAGAATTCTTTTAGGCATATTTTTTCTCCTAACTATTCTTCTTGCGCTCAGCAATGAGCGTGTTGATTTTGGCTACTTCTTTGCGGACATTCTTTAATACAGCAGTATTTTGCAATTGTCCAGTAGATTGTTGCACCCGAAGGTTAAACTGTTCTTTTTTGCATTCGATCAGCTTTGCCTCAAGTTCATCAATACTCATAGCACGAAGATCTTTAGTTTTTACCATTTTTAGGCTCCTTGCTCTGAATTAAGTTTCTTAACAAACTTGGTCTTAATCGGCAATTTGGCTGCACCCAAAGCAAAAGCTGCGCGTGCGGTTTCTTCATCGATTCCTTCTGCTTCAAACAGAATGCGACCGGGTTTAACTCTGGCAACCCAGAATTCAACAGAGCCCTTACCTTTACCCATACGAACCTCAGCCGGTTTATCCGACACCGGAACATCAGGGAAAATTCGAATCCAAAGTCTTCCGACTCTCTTCATCTCACGGGTGATAGCACGACGAGCAGCCTCAATCTGGCGAGCTGTGATGCGGTCCGGAGTCAGAGCCTTCAAACCAAATGAACCGAAATCTAAGCTTGATCCGCCTTTGGCCAGGCCGTGAATACGACCCTTATGCTGTTTGCGGAACTTTAATCTTTTAGGACTTAACATTTCTTCTTATCCTTACTTTTGCTCAGCCAGCTTTTTATCCTGGGCCATCGGATCGTGAGCCATAATTTCGCCTTTGTAGATCCAAACTTTTACGCCGCAGGCACCATAAGTGGTGTGAGCTGTCGATGTTGCATAATCAATGTCAGCACGCAGAGTATGCAACGGCACGCGGCCGTCACGATAATACTCGGTTCTGGCAATTTCAGCACCGCCCAAACGTCCGGAGCAGCAAACCTTAATGCCTTCGGCACCCAGACGCAAAGCAGACTGCATAACGCGTTTCATAGCGCGGCGGAAAGCCACACGGCGTTCCAACTGCTGAGCAACGCTGTCAGCAACCAACTGAGCATCCAACTCAGGTTTTCTTACTTCCAGAATGTTCAACTGAACTTCGGAATCGGTCATTTTCTGAATTTCTTTGCGCAAGACTTCGATATCCTGACCTTTTTTGCCGATTACAACACCCGGACGAGCCGAATGAATGGTAACGCGGGCTTTTTTGGCCGGACGTTCGATAACAATCTTGCTGACACCGGCCTGAGCCAGTTTGTCTTTCAGAAATTCTTTAATTTTTACATCTTCGTGGAGGTAATCTGCATACTTGTCGTCTGCATACCAACGAGAGTCCCATGTGCGGTTAACTCCGAGACGAAGACTGGTAGGATTTACTTTTTGTCCCATTAGTTTACTCCCCACGCTCGGCAACGACAATGGTCATGTTGGAGAAAGGTTTCAAAACTCTTGCTCCACGTCCACGGCCTCTGGCGTGCATACGTTTCATTACTAAACCTTTGCCCACGAAAGCTTCTTTTACAAAAAGCTTATCAATGTTCAACTGATGATTATTCTCAGCGTTTGCGATTGCAGAGTGCAAAACTGCCAAAGCAACTTTCGCGATTCTCTTCTTCGAAAAGCTCAGCTCGGCTACAGCCTTAGAAACGGCCAAGCCGCGGATCGATTCGGCAACCAAATTCAGCTTGCGCGGAGAAGTACGGATAGAGTGGCAAATAGCCAAAGCTTCATTTGCAGCAACTCTTCTAGCATCTTTAGACTTGCTCATTATGCACCTCTCTTAGCTTTTTTGTCTGCTGCGTGGCCGTAGAAAGTACGGGTCGGAGCAAACTCACCAAATTTGTGACCAATCATATCCTCGGTAACCAGAACCGGGATAAACTTGTGACCATTGTGGACGCCAAATGTCAAACCAACAAACTGCGGCAACATTGTTGAACGGCGAGACCAGATTTTAATCACCTCATTACGGCTGGAAGACTTAGCAGCTTCAGCTTTTTTCAGAAGATAGCCATCAACAAACGGCCCTTTCCATACGGAACGTGTCATATGCAAATCTCCTTATTTCTTCTTGTTATCATGACGGCTTCTCATAATGAACTTATCCGTCTTCTTATTAGTACGAGTCTTGTAACCCTTAGTCGGTTTACCCCAAGGAGTAACCGGATGACGACCACCGGAGGTGCGGCCTTCACCACCACCATGCGGGTGATCAACAGGGTTCATGGCAACACCGCGGGAAACCGGACGGTTACCCAGCCAACGGCTGCGGCCTGCCTTACCAAGTGACTTGTTCTGGTTATCCGGATTGGAAACAGCGCCGACAGTAGCCAAGCACTCTTCACGAACAATACGGAGTTCACCGCTGCTCAATTTCAACTGAGCATAACCGGCGTCTTTACCAACCAACTGAGCATAGCAGCCGGCAGAACGAACCAACTGTCCGCCTTTGCCAACTTTGAGCTCAACGTTGTGAATAATGGTACCAACCGGCATATTTTTCAGAGGCATAGCGTTACCCGGTTTGATATCAGCCTTAGCGGAAGATACAACTTTATCACCGGCTTTCAGTCTCTGCGGAGCCAGAATATAAGCCTTTTCGCCGTCTTCATAGCTAATCAAAGCGATGAAAGCCGAACGATTCGGATCATATTCGATTCTCTCAACAGTAGCCTCAGAATCAAATTTATTACGTTTGAAGTCAATCACGCGCAATTTGCGTTTATGACCGCCACCAATCCTGCGACTGGTAACATGGCCGAAGTTATCACGACCACCGGTTTTTGTAAGACCGACAGTCAGAGTTTTTTCGGGTTTGCCTTTGTAGAGCTCGCTTCTATCAACAATAACGAGCTGACGAAGTCCAGGAGATG